>CALAIO010000249.1 GCA_937923355.1 uncultured Rhizobiaceae group bacterium
GATGACAATCGCGCGCGACTTTTCAATTGGATAAACCTTCAATCGCTTCTTGAACTCATCCAGGACTGCCGATTGGGAGGAACTGATTACATTACTATTGTTTGGCGTAACTTCAGGCTTATCATCGCCTGCAAACATGTCACCAATCGCATCAAAAAAACCTTTTTCATTAAATTCATCGGAGTTTTCCAAGTCGAGCTGCGTCATGATTTCCAAAGCTATCTTGTCGGAGCTGATGACTTCGACCTGACTGCGAATGGCTTCTTCGTCAAACTGATTGTTGGTCTGTTGCCCACCATTATCATTGAGCGTGCGGTTAAAAGAATTATCCTTATTCTCAATAATAATACGCGCATTGGATTCGTAGCGCTCAGGGATTGCAGATAAAAACAGGAACAGGCCGACCGTTGCAAGAACAGTTACAAGCAGGACAAGCCACCACTTGCGCTTTAATGCAGCAAACAGACCAATGACGTCTATATCATCGTCTTGCGTTAGTACATTAGGGTCTGACATCCAATTACTCCAAAGTTACTCAACTGCTCATACAAAAATAATTACGCGCAAGTGTGGCGTGCGCAAATCATGACCAGACAATGAACGAACATGGTAACCAAGGAGTTAAGAAAGCTGATTTTGATTTTAAAAAATAAGGTTTATCAAGGAAGTTATTGGATTTGCTTTACCTGCTATTAACCATAACAGATGTTTAATAGGGAAAATTTAATGAGCTAATTATTTTCCATCAAGGAATAAAAATCATGTTTTGCGTCCGTTCCAAAAACCTTTGGAGAGCCATCGCCGTTTCTTTTATGGCTTTGGTTATTTCAGCCTGTGCAGCCTACAAGCCACTCGATCCGGCGTTTCACAAGGCTTTAACAGAACCCTACAGACTGGATTCTGGGGATACTTTACGTGTTACAGTTTTTGGGCAAACGGAACTTACCAATACTTATACAGTCGATAAAGCTGGCCATATATCATTCCCGCTCGTGGGTTCAATCGGCGCGCGTGGCGTGACACCAAAACAAATGGAAGGCCGCATTGCAAATGGTCTTAAGCGCGGTTTCTTGCGTGATCCTGATGTTTCTGTTGAGATTGCAACTTATCGACCTTTCTTCATTTTGGGTGAAGTTGGCACATCTGGCCAGTATGTTTATGTGCCAGGCATGACTGTTCAAAATGCGATTGCAATTGCAGGTGGTTTTTCTGCTCGCGCAGATCAAAGCGATGTTGATATCACGCGAAATATCAACGGTGAGATTATTACAGGCCGCGTACCAATTAGTGATCCTATTCTACCAGGTGATACTATCGCGATTAGAGAACGCCTGTTTTAAAACCAATGAGCAAACATTTAAAAATCATTCATTGCTTCCGCTCACCCGTGGGAGGCATTTTTCGCCACGTGCGCGATTTGCTTCATAAGCAGGCAGAAGCAGGACATTCCGTTGGTATTATTTGCGATTCATCAACGGGCGGAGACTATGAAAATAAGCTCTTTGAAGAAATTCGCCCCCTACTCTCGCTTGGCCTGTACCGCATCCCCATGGCGCGCTCGATTGCACCGAAAGACTTATCCGCACTGCTAAAAACCAGAAGCCTTATCAAGCAAATTGCGCCTGATGTAGTTCATTCCCATAGTGCCAAAGGTGGCGTGTACGGTCGTTTGGGTGCATGGCTTGCAGACAAGACAATCAAGACATTCTATTGCCCGCACGGTGGCGCAATGCACTATGATGCTGCTTCGCTTAAAGGCAAAATATTCTTCAACGCAGAACGCTTTCTTGAGCGAATGACCACAAGCCTGATTTTTGTCAGTGATTATGAACGCAATGCCTATCATGAAAAAGTAGGCATACCACGATGCCCAGAAGCCATTGTCTACAACGGCATATCGCCTGAAGAATTTATCCCTGTTCATCCTGCAAAGGATGCAACGCAGTTTCTATACATTGGCATGAAGCGCGACCTTAAAGGTCCTGATCTTTTCCTGGATGCTTTGAAAATTGCCCGTGACACGTCTGGCCTAGACCTTAAGGCATGGTTTGTTGGCGATGGGCCTGACGAAGCAAAATATGATTTGCAAATCAAAAAACTGGAATTGGAAAACTGCGTTCATGTAAGCAATGCCATGCCAGCACGTGAGGCGTTTGCACTTGCTGATATTGTCGTTGTACCCTCTCGAGCAGAGTCTCTTCCTTATCTCGTTCTTGAAGCCATTGCAGCGCAAAAGCCAATGGTTGCCGTTGATGTGGGCGGTATCCCTGAAATCTTTGGGGTGGAAAAAAACAGACTTGTACCGACCAATGATGCAGAAGCGCTTGCGACAGCAATGCTCAAACTTCATGCAGATAAAAATAGACACCAGCAAGCCGCTGAAATGGCTACGGAATTACAGAAAAAATTCTCACTGGATGCCATGGCTAAAGGTGTTGAGAGCCTATACTCTTAAACTTCACTTAAGCTTCCCAATAAGATTCAACTTAATGCGTTAACCTACTGTTATGCATAAATAAAATCTCTTGGATTTTTGCGCTTCGTTAAACAATCTTCTTAGTGTTTTTGCCGTATATATTCCCTTGGGTAATATTACGGACAGAGTGGACAATGAAAACACTATCAAAAGAAATAGGAAACGGTTTTTCTCGCGAAGAGATGAAAAAGGCTGTTGCTCAAGAAGAAATCTCCAAGGAACGTTCAGTTGAATTGAACGCATTGGCAAGTCAGGTTGCGGAACAATTCTCCGCCAAATCCATCTCGCCATTTCTGATTTCAGGCTCACTTCGCCTGATTGATTTTCTTGCTTTGTCGATGGTCGCAATCATCACGATGTTCTTTCATCTTGTACCCGTGCTGGAAATGAGCAACTGGCATATTGCCTCGGCATTTTTGGGGGCTGTTGTTACTACTGGTTTCATCCAGGGTATGGATGGTTATCTTACAACAACGCTCAGACAATTTAGCACATCATTTTTCAAAAGTCTGATTGCTTTCACCATGGCCTTTGTCGTTACCATGATGATGATGTTTCTTGCGCAAATCCTTACCGGAAAAATGACCTATTGGATTGGTATGTGGTTTGGGTATGGTGTTGTATATCTAGGCGTTTCGCGCGCTATGGCAGGCGCAGTTGTAACTAAACTTATGAATGATGGTCGTCTAGAACGTCGTGCTATCATTATAGGTGGTGGCCAGCCAGCCTCTGAGCTTATTCATGCCATGGAAGCAAATCCAAATTCTGACATTCGTATTTGCGGTATCTTTGATGACCGCACAGATGATCGTTCACCTGATATTGTGGCGGGCTATCCTAAGCTTGGCAATGTTGCAGAACTTGTAGAGTTTACCCGCAAAGCACGCATTAACATGCTGATTGTTTCCATTCCATTGAGTGCTGAAAAACGCGTATTACAACTTTTAAAACGCCTATGGATGTTGCCAGTCGATATCCGCCTGTCAGCACATACCAACAAGCTTTTCTTCCGCCAACGTACCTATAGTTACGAAGGCACTGTGCCTATGGTTGATGTGTTTGAAAAGCCGATTGCTGACTGGGACTCGGTTATGAAACGCGCCTTTGACATTGTTTTTGCCTCTGCCGCAATCATTGCGCTTAGCCCGATTATGCTGATTGCAGCGATCGCTGTTAAGCTTGATAGCAAGGGACCGATTATCTTCAAGCAAAAGCGAGAAGGCTTTAACAATGAAGAAATTGAAATCTTTAAATTCCGTTCTCTATATACCGATCAAGGCGACAAAAGCGGCGTTAATGTTGTTACTAAAGGCGATAACCGCGTAACAAAAGTGGGTCGTATCATCCGCAAGACTTCGATCGATGAACTGCCACAACTCTTTAACGTATTGCTTGGTTCGCTCTCACTGGTTGGCCCTCGCCCACATGTTGCCAACGCACAAACAGACAACAAGCTTTGGACAGAAGTTGTTGATAGCTACATCGCTCGCCACAAGGTAAAGCCTGGTGTTACCGGCTGGGCGCAGATTAACGGTTGGCGTGGTGAAGTAGACCAGGAAGAGAAGCTGAAAGGCCGTGTTGAATACGATCTGTATTACATCGAAAACTGGTCTTTACTATTTGATCTCTACATTCTGGCGATCACCCCATTCAAGCTTATCAATACAGAAAACGCCTATTAGGAAACGGTATGAGCGTTGAAACCCTAAAGGTTAGTCCAAACCCAAAGTCTATCGGTGGTATAAAAATATCGATGCTGATGAACTGTGTTTTGGGTTTGGCTATCTTTACAGGTGGTTTTGTAACGTTTGAACCTGCCCCATATGAAGTATTATTGGCCGCATTTCTAGGCGTCTCCTTCGTGTTTGGGCTTCGTGTTCCAGCCAGTGTTTTACCGATACTCATACCGGTTTTCACCTTTACGCTGGGTGGCATTATTTCTTCTTTTCAGATCGAAGACTGGTATCGCGGTGTTATTTATAATCTTGTAACCCTGTTCTTGGGGCTAACGTCCGTCTTCTTTGCCATTTTGATTGCGCAAGAAATGGGGCGACTGAGGCTTATTTTCAGGGTCTATGTGGTTGCCGCAGCGTGTACCTCCATCCTTGGTATTCTGGGATATTTCGGCATGCCAGGGTTTGATATTTTCACCAAGTTTGAACGTGCCCAAGGTGCCTTTGCTGATCCAAACGTTTTTGCGCCGTTTCTCATCGCCCCTATTTTATACTTGATTTATGGCGTCATGAACCGCTCTGTCACCATGCTTCCAATCCGTGCGGCGTTTCTTTTTGTGATCTTGCTGGGCGAGTTTCTGGCGTTCTCGCGTGGTGGCTGGGGTGTGACCACGATTACCGTTTTGATGTTTTATTGTCTGTTGCTCATTAACGAGCCCAAGCCACAAGTGAAAGCAAAATACATTTTGATGGGTGTTGCAGGCCTTGCAACTTTAATCGTTGCAATTGTTATTGCTCTCCAAATACCTGCAATCTCCGACATTTTTGTCCAACGCGCACAAGTGGTTCAAAATTATGATGGCGCACGTTTGGGTAGATTTGCTCGCCATGCCATCGGCTTTGAATTGGCGCTGAGCAAACCGTGGGGCATAGGTAACCTTGAGTTTGGCTTCTTATACGGAGAAGACGAACATAATGTCTATCTTCGCAGCCTGATGTCTTATGGCTGGATCGGGTTTGTATCTTGGCTTACGATTATTCTATGGCCGCTAATTGCAGGCTTTAAAAGCCTGTTCCTGAACCGCCCTTGGCAGGTTTATTTCCAGATTTGTTATGTTGTATTTTTTGGTCACCTGCTTCTTGCATGGGTTATTGACATCGACCACTGGCGCCACGTTTATCTTTTGCTCGGCATGATTTGGGGTTGTATTCTTCTTGAAAAGAAGCACCAAAAAGCAAAACGTACAGCACAACAACAAGCTGCACAGCCTGCTCAAAACCAGCCCTATTCTGGTGGCATGGTTCCTGCTGAATAATCATTTGATTTTAAGAAGGTGGTCGGAGTAGCAGGACTTGAACCTGCGACCTTTCGGCCCCCAGCCGAACGCGCTACCAGACTGCGCCATACTCCGATTTTTGTTGATTTTATAGCTGTAAATAAAAGCTTTTTAAACTCCAAATTCATATTGCAGATGGCTTTATTTTCAAGACCATATCATATCGATCCAAACCATCAGCAAACCCGTTTGGTGTTATACCAACAGTTTGAAAGCCAAAACTCTCATAAAAACCATAAGTATGTTGGCTAGTCTCCAAACCAAGTTCGATGACTTCATGATGCGAGCACGCAAGCTCAATTCTCGCTTCCGTTAATATTGTACCCAAACCTTGATTGTGAAAATTGCTATCGACCATGCCCCACGCCATACGTGCTTTTTGACGTTGAGATTCAATAATCAAACCGCCACAAGCACGCACCAAATTATTTTCAATAAGCACCAAGTAAGGCCTATCAACTGGGTCTACGGCATCAAGGCATTGGATAAAATCTGAACGTTCATGCTGCGCAAAATACTTTGGCACATTACTTTCAAACAGCGCCATGCACGCTTCATAGTCGTCTAATGTGTAAGGTCTCGCTGCTAGGTGCATACTATGTACCAGCTAACTTTAATTCAATTTCGCCCTCATGCAAAAAGCAAGTTTTGTCAAAAAGATTTAAATCAATTGGATTGGGTAATCGTATATCGCACAATCCGGGCATGCGGCTTCCTTTCAAATCGAATGTACGATCGACCTGAGATATTATCATAATAATCCAGCCCATGGCTTTTGCGTATTGTCTTAGTTTGCTTACTTGTGAAATCAAATTTGGATTGCTTCGCTTTTGATCCAATATCTGCAAATAATCTATGACTGCTATCATATTATGATGCGTTTCACTTAACCTCTCTATTATATAGTCAGCACAAATATCGTCCGAAGTATCAATAACTACGGAATTAGAAGTAATTTTATAATCAGTACTAAATTCGTCTAATTTCTCAAGAACATGGCTTTCATTGTAATCTAGTGTAAAAAACAATCCTGTTCGACCATGCTTTGATGCCAAGAGAGCTATTTCCATACCGAGAAGTGTTTTACCCTGGCCGGGCCTGGCACCCAATAACACCATGTCTCCAGCGTTCAAACTATCCAGGATTCGACCAGCTGGAGATAGCGCTGAATATGACGATGCCAAATGACTCCAAGTTCTAAAGCCATCCTTTATTGCTATGCGATTAAGCGCCTCGTGCAATGGTATCTTACTTTCACGCGATAACAGTTTAGCTCGGCGTTTTAGTTGATAAATAGGTGCAGATAATTTCATGTAGAACCTCCTCTATCGAACAATATCCGCAGTCCCTCCTTATGCGTAAGCTCGAATTGAGTGGGTCGCAATGAATTGGCTCTGCATGATTTATGCTGCCCCAGTGGAGGGAGGGATGCCTGAGCAGGCTATAAGAAAATCTTAATAGAAAAACTTACCTTCATCAAGATGGAAGGAAGTAATACTAATTTTATCTAATCAGCCAATTAATCCTGTCTGGTTTGATCCAGCAAGCGTTTGCACTCTAAAAGCTCGTGCAGGGTTGATTGCAGGACTTTTAGATCATCTGCGGCTAATGCTGAGCCCTCTTCATTGGTATTGTCGCCTGATTTTCCACGCCCTGTTATGCGGCCGATCAGGCCTTTGCCTTTGGCTGGCTTGGCTTGTGCAAATTCTGCAACGTCGACAGCCTCTTGTTGGGTAACATGTTCTGGT
>CALAIO010000250.1 GCA_937923355.1 uncultured Rhizobiaceae group bacterium
ATCTAAAGCGCTTAAAGGTAATGGTATCCTTGGTAAAAAAGTTGAATTCGTAACAGGCGACACGCAAACAAAAGCTGACGCTGCTCGTGCATCTGCAAAGTCTATGATTGAAAAAGACGGCGCGATCATGATTACTGGTGGTTCATCATCAGGTGTTGCGGTTGCTGTGCAAGCACTATGTCAGGAAGCTGGCGTAATCTTCATGGCGGGTCTAACACACTCAAACGATACAACAGGTAAAGACAAGAAAGCTAACGGCTTCCGTCACTTCTTTAACTCATACATGTCTGGTGCTGCTCTAGCTCCAGTGCTTGCTAAAGCATATGGTAAAGATCGTAAGGCATATCACCTTACAGCTGACTATAACTGGGGTTATACAACAGAAGAAGCTGTTAAGACTTCAACAGAGGAAATGGGTTGGGAAACAGTGAACTCTGTTAAAACACCTCTAACTCAAACAGACTTTTCTTCTTACATCGCTCCTGTTCTACAGTCTGATGCTGACGTTCTGGTTCTTAACCACTACGGCGGTAACATGGTGAACTCGTTAACAAACGCAGTTCAATTTGGTCTTCGTGACAAGCTTGTAAACGGCAAGAACTTCGAAATCGTTGTTCCGCTTTACTCACGCTTGATGGCTCGTGGTGCTGGTGAAAACGTTAAAGGCATCTACGGTTCAACAAACTGGCACTGGTCATTAACTGACGAAGGCACAAAAGCATTCGTTAAGTCATTTGGTGAAAAGTACGGCTTTCCGCCATCACAGGCTGCACACACAGTGTACTGTCAGACATTGCTATATGCTGATGCTGCTGAACGCTCTGGTACATTTAATCCATGTGGTATTGCTGAAGCACTTGAAGGCTTCGAGTTCGACGGTCTTGGTAATGGTAAGACACTTTACCGTGCAGAAGATCACCAGTGTTTCAAAGACGTGCTGGTTGTGAAGGGTAAAGAAAACCCAACATCAGAATTCGATATTCTTGAAGTTGTGGAAGTTACTCCAGTTGACAAGGTTACATATGCGCCAGATCATCCGCAAATGCGTGATGGAGACGGCAATGCAGTTCCAATTGGTACATGTAACCCAGGCACTTAATATTGCCTTTGAGCTAAATCCTTGAGGAGGGGTGTAATACCCCTCCTCTCTTTTATGATTATATAATCAATTCCAAAAATGTTTACGGTGATGCTATGGAAGCTATAATCCTGCAAATTCTCAATGGCCTGGACAAAGGTTCAGCCTATGCGCTTATCGCACTAGGTCTAACATTGATCTTTGGCACACTCGGTGTTGTCAACTTTGCCCATGGTGCATTGTTCATGATTGGTGCTTTTTGCGCTGTAACGCTAAGTCGTCTTTTGACGCTAAGCCACGAAGTTGTTGATCCAACACGTACAGATTTTCTAGGCAAACCACTTAAGGTGGATGTGCCGTATATTTATGAGATTGTTGGTGAATCTGCTGGCAATACAATCATCGATTGGGCTGTTCCCCTATCTATTCTTTTTGCTATTCCAATAATGGTGTTGGTAGGCTTTATTATGGAACGTGGCCTTATTCGCCATTTCTACAAGCGCCCACATGCGGACCAAATTCTTGTAACCTTCGGCCTTGCGATCGTGCTGCAAGAAATTATCAAATATTTTTATGGCGCTAACCCAATTCCAACGCCTGCACCAGAGGTTTTCAAAGGCTCTTTTGATTTTGGAGCCATGTTAGGGCTTGAGGGAGCTGGCATCATTTATCCTTATTGGCGCCTTGTCTACTTTGCCTTTGCAGCTGTAATTATTGGTGGCGTCTTCTCATTCCTGCAATTTACCACATTCGGTATGGTTGTTCGGGCCGGCATGGCCGACCGGGAAACCGTTGGTTTGTTGGGTATCAATATCGACAAACGCTTTACATTGATGTTTGGCCTTGCGGCTGCGGTTGCAGGTCTTGCAGGTGTCATGTACACCCCCATCAATTCACCAAATTATCATATGGGTATGGATTTTCTGGTTCTAAGCTTCGTCGTTGTGGTTGTCGGCGGTATGGGGTCACTCTCAGGCGCTGTATTGGCAGGGTTCCTGCTAGGAATTCTCGAAAGCTTTGCTTCTATGACAGTAGTGTTAGAGGCCTTGCCAGGAATTAATCAAATTATCATTTATCTTGTTGCCATGATTGTACTTCTCACAAGACCACGCGGTCTTATGGGTAAAGCCGGCGTGATGGAGGAATAGTTATGCTTGGGCTAAATAAAAAAGATGCGGGTCTATTAACAGTCGTTATATTGATGACGGTGCTAGCACCATTCATATTAAACCCTTTTCCGGAAGGTTCTGCGTTGGCACAATTTAATGCCGGTTATCCGGATTTGATGCAGCGTTTGGTCATTTTTGGAATTTTTGCAATTGGGTTTAATATCCTCTTTGGCTTAACGGGTTATCTAAGCTTTGGTCATGCAGCCTTCCTTGGTGCAGGCAGTTATGCCGGTATTTGGATGATCAAGCTTCTGACACTTAACATCATCCCGGCAATCATAGCTTCAATTGTTGTGGCAGGTCTTTTCTCACTATTAGTGGGTTGGATTTCACTGCGACGTTCAGGAATTTACTTCTCAATTCTGACCCTCGCATTTGCGCAAATGTCTTATTCGCTTGCTTATTCAGTTCTAAC
>CALAIO010000251.1 GCA_937923355.1 uncultured Rhizobiaceae group bacterium
GTTTGCAGGTCAAATTTCTGAAGCTGGCAATACAATCAATGCGTCAATTGAAAACAATTTAGGCGCAATCGATGAAAGCCTATCAACAAGTGGAAACAATCTTGTGAGTGCACTTGGAATGCGTACAGAAGCACTTGGCAAGGTTCTTGAGGAACGAACTCAAGCGATTGGCCAAACAATTGGTGATAAACTTTCAGGATTTGGTCAAGTCCTCACAGAACAAGTTGATGGTACGGTAGAAAAACTGCAAGGCCAGGCTGACCAGTTGAAAGAGAACACAAAAGCCGTTGAAGAAATCATCACAAGCAAAACCAAACAGGTTGAAGACGCTGTTAAATCTAGCACGATAAATTTTGCAACTGTTGCGGAAGAAAACCTCGCTGCGACAGAGAAAAAATCTGCTGAGATCAATGAGACCCTCAAGCAAACATCAAATGATATAAATCAAACGCTGAATGCTACAACTGAGAATTTAAACACTTCCATTGCCTCCAGCAAGGAAGAGTTTTCTAAAGCATTGGACGCAAAACAATCTGAATTTGCAAATGCTATGAATGCACAGACGGAAGGCTTTGCGACTATAGTAGATGGCACTACTGAAACTTTCAGTAAGGCCATCGAAGAGCGCACTAACAGTCTTTCATCAAAGCTTAGCCAAGGCGCACATCAAATTGCCAATGCCTTAGATGAAAAATCATTAGCAGCTGCTGAAAGAATGGAATCGAGTGTTAAAGCGCTTGATGCAAGATTATCGGAAAATTCAAGCACAATTGAAAAACAGTTTGCTGCTGGTAATCAAATCCTTGAAGAGAATATATCCAAGGGCAAGGACGAGCTTCTTGGAACGATAACAAGCACCCTCACCCAAGTCAGTAATGAAATTGACGGGAAAGCAGAGAAAATCTCAGACCTGCTTACACAAAGAGCTGAAGTCATAAACGACAAACTTGGCAGTAGCTTGGTAGAGACACAACGCAATCTCGAAGCCAAAACCAATGAACTAAACGAATTGTTGTCATCAAGAACATCTGAGCTTTCTGGCTTGATTGACAATGAAGCCAAACCGATAATCACTTCTATTGTTGAAGCAGGAACACAGACAGGTGAGAAACTAGCAAGCTTGTCCAAGATGATTGGCGAAGAAGCAAATAGCCTTTTCTCAAATATCGGAACGTCAAGTGGTCTGCTTGAGACGCTTATCAAGGATGCCTCTGGCAATCTTGATCTGATGCAAAACTCACTTGCAAATCAGATTGAAAACTTCTCAACTGCAGTTGAAACAACCAAATATAATGTTTCTCAGTCTGAGGTTATTGCATCTACTTTAAATGAAAAAATGCAAAGCGCTTCCAACGAAATGTTGGTAGGTGTTGGTGGCATCGCACAACGTTTTGAAGCACAAAGCCTTATCCTGCAAGATGCAACAAAAATGATTGATGCGGCACAGTCAAATCTCGAAGCGACCCTTGAGGGTAAACAAGATGCACTACAACAGCTAGCTGTTGGCCTTGTTAGCCATAGTGACCACATCAATAATAATATGTCTTCATTCAATTCATTGGTGACCTCAATGATAGAAGAAGCAAGCAATAAATCCCGCAATGTAAGCGGTGAAATTTCCGGCGAAATATCAAAAGCCATTGAGGACGCAACTTCCCGATTTGATGATGCTGTTAATGCCATGCGTTCTGCAGCAGCTACCATGCGCACAGAACTTGAAGATACACGCGCACAAATGCGCAGAGGCATTCTCGAGTTACCAGATGAAACAGAGAAAAACGCTTCTGCAATGCGCCGTGTTGTAACAGATCAAATTGCTGCACTGCGTGACTTGTCCGCTATTGTAGAAAAGTCTGGCAAAGTGCTGGATGCTTCTCAGCCAACTAATCGCGCGGCTTCTGCGCCTGCGCCACAGCGCACTTACAGCGCCCCTCAAGCTGCACCTGCTCCAAGAGCGCCAGCGCAGCCATCACCCTCGGTTGATATGGCACTGAGAGGCACACGCACTGCGGTTTCGCCTGCACCATCAACATCTACAACAGCATCTCAGCCTGCAACCAAAAGCTCAGGTTGGGTGAGTGATTTACTTAGACGTGCTTCAGAAGAAGAACGTGCACCTGCGGTGAATGTTTCTGACAATCGTTCGCCAAACCAAGTGGTAGAATCGCTTAATTCCCTTTCAGTAGACATTGCAAACGCGATCGATCATGAAACATCCGTTGAGCTTTGGGACAGATATCAACGTGGCGAGACAAACGTCTTTACCCGCAGATTATATACGCTTCAGGGCCAACAAACCTTTGATGAGATCAGAAACAAGTATTCACGCGATACTGAATTCAGAACTGCTGTTGATCGTTATATAAATGACTTTGAACAACTGCTGAGCAAGGAAACTGTAAACGGTCAAAATCAGGCATTGGCACAGAGTTACCTAACGTCTGACACTGGCAAGGTTTATACAATGCTGGCACATGCGGCAGGTCGTTTGGGTAATTAACAGTAAGGCAGCAATAAGCTTTTATAACTAGGGTCTGAACCTAATTGAGTTCAGGCCCTAGCTTATTGCCCTGACAAATACATCAGGGTCAATGTTTCCACCAGACAACACAAGTGCAACAGTTTCCCCTGCCCATTCTTTGCCATGTTTTAAAACGCCAGCAAGTGCAACGGCACCGCCAGGTTCTACCACCATTTTCAGTTCTTCATAAGCAAATTTGATTGCGGCAAGCGCTTCTTCATCCGTTACCACAAGTCCTGAATGAAGCAGTTGTTTATTTATTTCAAACCCAATCGTCCCAGGCGACAGCGCGAGGATTGCATCACAGATAGAGCCTACAGTGGTAGCATTGCGCTCACGTTTTCCACTTTCAATAGAGCGCTTGTAATCATCAAAATCTAATGGTTCGACCGAATGCACTTTTGCTTCTGGAAAATGTGCATTGATTGACAGCGCTATTCCTGCTGTAAGTCCGCCGCCACCTGTGCAAACTGCAATCCGGTCAAGTTGATGACCAAGTGCCTTGATGTCTTCAGCAATCTCAAGGCCAACAGTGCCCTGCCCGGCAATGACCATGGCATTATTAAATGGGTGCACTATTATACTACCAGTTTCTTTCTTAACCCGCCGAAGAACTGCTTCACGGTCTTCTGTTGCACGATCAAAATGAATGACCTTTGTGCCATAAGCCTTGGTTCGCTCAACCTTCATAACAGGTGCATCTGCTGGCATGATAATGGTTGAAGCACAACCAAACGCACGCGACGCATCACCCACTCCTTGCGCATGATTGCCCGAGGAATTTGCCAAAATTCCTCGGGCTCTTTCCTCATAACTTAACTTGCTAATCGCATTATATGCGCCACGAAACTTGAACGAGCCCGTGCGTTGCAGATTTTCAGGCTTTACAAAGACCTTGCATCCCGTCGCATCATCCAATGCGTCACAACGTAATAAAGGCGTACGAACAGCTTCGCCTTTTATGGTTTCAGCAGCAGATAAAATATCATCATAGGTTGGGATATATTCAGACATGGAAAGCTTTCAATATATGCTGATTCAATAGAGCTGAAACATTATTTCCATTTTTGCATGTGGTAAAGCAAATAGAGTTACGTTAGAAATAAACTTCGCATTTTATAGAGTGAGGACCCCTTCATGGATCTTGGAATTACGGATCGTAAAGCAATCGTCTGCGCATCCAGCCGCGGA
>CALAIO010000252.1 GCA_937923355.1 uncultured Rhizobiaceae group bacterium
ATGCGTACTTTTAATCAAAATAAGGGATAGTTTCGCGCTTTTCCTACCATAGAGGAAAATTTACGTCACGCGTATTTAAACAAGATATTCAATCTTATCTATTTTTCTTCACAAATGCTTTTGACATAAGGCGAATTGAAGGTTAGGAAGACAAAAATTTCATTCAATGAGGTATATTGTGGCCAAAGCTAACTTGGGAACTAAAAGGGTCTGCCCTGAAACAAGTAAAAAGTTTTACGATCTGGAAAAAGACCCAATCGTATCTCCATACACAGGTAAGGAATATCCACTTTCTTTCTTCGAAGGTGAAGCAAACATCGTTGCACCCAAGCCTGAAGAAGCTGAAAAAGCGCCTGAAAAAGATAAGGCAAAAGAAACATCAGATGATGATGATGACGATCTGGTACTGGATGATGACGGTCCGGAAATCATCAGCCTTGATGATGCAGAAGACAATGACGATGATGATGACGATGTTCCAGACATTCCAGACATCCCGGACATCGACGACGATGATGATGATGCATCAGACGACACCTTCCTTGAAGATGATGACGAAGATGATGACTTGTCAGACGTAATTGTTGGTGTAGAAAAAGACGACGACGAATCTTAAAGTCGGGACTGGTAACAGTCCAAACATATATCATTGCACCCTTGACCAAGGGTGCAACCCGGCTGGAACCCCAAACCAGCCATAATGGGGCATTAGCTCAGCTGGGAGAGCGCTTCGCTGGCAGCGAAGAGGTCAGCGGTTCGATCCCGCTATGCTCCACCAAAGAATTCCAACGAACCAGCACCGCTTACTTGGTATCTTAATAGTCTTTTTATTTCAATGGCTTGCGCAGTTATATTGAATCAATTTACGAGATAGAGACGATAATATCTCGGTTTTCAGGTGATATTTGGAGAAACATCTCTCTTTGCATTTTGCAAGACCGCTTGGATTGATAAATAGAACTGACGAAGGAATACGTTTTAGCGGGAAGAGATCTCTAAGATTGATAGTGAATGGGTAATTCAGGAATAAGCTGAGCTTTGGATAACGAGATTAAACTTCCAAGTTTTAGCCTTAGTGCCTAGTTTACAAACCCTAGTATCTGGACCTGCTCTTGCCAATTAAGTGGAAGATTGTTTCCAATGGACTTAAGACGCTTTGCATTCAGATTTGGTGGTTGGTGTCCATTTAATATTGCTTCAGCAATGTTTGGCGAGAGATAAGAGAGTGGCAGAAGGTTTTTAGCATCCGCATGATCAATCTTGTATTTATCAGCAAACTCTTTGATGGACGTAATGGTTTGATTTTCCAGTTCATCTCTTAGTAAATGGGCTTTTGCAATAAGAGTAATCAATACCTGATCTTTGCTTGCAGGTTGGCTTGTAATACCACCAAGAACAAGCTTCATCTCCTGCCCGCACTTTCTTAGCTCAATCGGTTTTGTGAGTTGAACCTGGATTTGATCTGGAAGTTCCAGCTTCAGCTTATTCATAAGCTCAGAGGTGTTGAGCATTAGAATAATTTCAGCTGTTCCAATATCAATTCTGACAATCAGTTCCTTGAGCAGAACTCTAAGCTCACTTTGAGAGGCTTTCGATAATTTTGATGACAATTCTTGGCCGTTTCTCAAGATTTGTTCTATTTGCCTTGTTGATAGATGTTGACCCTTGAACAGCTCAATTAGTGCAAGCTCATCTGTAAACTCATGAACCAGCAGATTAACAACCGTCTGCTCAAACATTTTGATAGGCATTCGTGTATACGATGTGCCTATTTCATCTTCAGTTTCTGCATGTTTGGAGACGTAATAGTAATAACGCTTTCCCTTCTTCGATGCATGATGACAGATCAAAGGTTTCTGGTGTTTATCAAATATCAAACCATTGAGCAAAGCAGGTGATGGGTGGTTCTTTGAATGCTGGCGTTTGATAGTGTTACCTGAACGGATAGCCTGCGTTTCTTGCCATTTCTGTTTGCTAACAATTGCTTGGTGATTGCCCTTGTAGATTTTATCCTTGTGTTTGATATCGCCCATGTAAATTGGATTGCTTAATATACTGGCTATATTGCCTCTGGAGAATGAAGCACCTCCAGTATGTATCCCGGCTTTGTTTGTTCTTAGGCGTGAGACGCATTTGCTTCTATCAAGCTGATCTTTAACAAGCTTAATGCTTTGGTGTTCCTGATAAAGATCAAACATAAGCCTTACAGTTTCAGCTTCTATATCATTGATTATGAGTTTTTTGTCTTCATTGCGATATCCAAATGGAACACGACCACCCATCCACATGCCTTTTTGTTTTGAAGAAGCAATCTTGTCCCGAATACGCTCAGCCGTAACTTCTCTTTCAAATTGTGCAAAGGATAGAAGTACATTGAGCGTTAACCGCCCCATTGAGTTGGTTGTGTTAAATGCCTGAGTAACTGACACGAATGAAACATCTTGTTCATCAAACACTTCAACAAGCTTCCCAAAATCTGTAATTGAGCGAGTGAGACGATCCACTTTGTAGACAACAACCACATCAACAAGGCCTCTTTTGATATCTGACAGAAGCTTCTTTAATCCGCTACGTTCCATATGACCGCCAGATACGCCGCCATCTTGATAGGTTTTATTGGACAATTCCCAACCCAATCCAGCTTGGGATAGAATATAGGCTTCACAAGCTTCTCGCTGTGCATC
>CALAIO010000253.1 GCA_937923355.1 uncultured Rhizobiaceae group bacterium
ATTGTTTTTAGTGCATTGAATTGGAGATAACTATGCGCATTGGGGTTCCAAAAGAAATCAAGGATAATGAATTCAGAGTAGGGGTAACACCTGGATCTGCTCGCGAATATATTGCGCGCGGTAACGAGGTTTATGTTGAGAAAAATGCAGGCGCTGGTATTGGTGCGGATGATGCTGCTTATGAAGCTGCGGGCGCTAAAGTGCTTGGTACTGCAAAGGAAGTTTTTGATATTGCAGAAATGGTCGTCAAGGTAAAAGAACCTCAGCCAAATGAATGGGTTCAATTGCGCGAAGATCAAATTCTTTACACGTATTTACATCTGGCTCCAGACCCTGCCCAAACGCAAGGTTTAATTGAATCAAGATGTACTGCTGTTGCCTACGAAACAGTTACGGACGATGAAGGTGGACTGCCACTTCTCGCACCCATGAGTGAGGTTGCGGGTCGCCTTGCAATTCAATGTGCGGCAACTGCTTTGCAAAAACCCAATGGTGGGTTAGGGCGCTTAATGGGTGGCGTGCCAGGTGTTTTACCTGCAAAGGTCGTCGTGATTGGTGGTGGTGTAGTAGGAACGCATGCTGCCAAAATGGCAGTTGGGTTGGGTGCTGATGTGACTATTTTGGATCGTTCTCTTCCGCGTATGCGTGAGTTGGATGATATTTTTGGCAATACTGCAAAGACGCGTTATTCAACCGTGGAAGCAGTTGAAGAAGAATGCCTCGCTGCTGATACGGTCATTGGTGCAGTTCTTATTCCTGGTGCTGCTGCGCCTAAGCTTGTTAGCCGTGAGATGCTATCGCGCATGAAGCCAGGGTCTGTTCTGGTTGACGTGGCCATCGACCAAGGCGGATGTTTTGAAACCTCAAAAGCCACCACACACTCTGATCCGACTTATGTTGTCGATGGTGTGGTTCATTATTGTGTTGCCAATATGCCAGGAGCAGTGCCATTGACCTCGTCGCATGCGCTCAACAATGCAACCTTGCCATTTGGGCTGGCGTTGGCACAAAAAGGCATACAGGCAATTGTGGACAACAAGCACTTGCAAAACGGACTTAATGTTCATAAAGGGAAAATCACAAACAAGGCAGTTGCCGATGCCTTGGGGATTGAAATGATGGATCCGCTTGAAGCCTTAAAGGTGTAGGTCCAAGTCAAAAAATACTCTCTCGCTTGCTTTAGGCGGGAGATTTTTTTATTGCCATTCTGTTACTTCAACATCTTCGGTTGAAACTGGAGAAAATCCAAAACGTTGATAGAGTTGAAGCGCCGCAGGATGGTCTAGCGTGTTAGTTTGAATTTTTACTTTTTCAGGCTTATGGAGCCAAGCGGCACTGATTGCTGCGTAGGTAAACCACTTGCCCAAGCCCAAGCCCTGATAGTTTTTGCCCAAACCAAAATATAGCACTTCAATTGAGGAGGGGTGTTCCTCCTTGTTTAATTCAAAGAAACCTGCAGGACATCCATCGGCGTATAAAATACTTATCTCAGTATTTTCGTGATTGACGATTGAATATAGTTTAGCGTCATTGAGATTTCGTCTGTCTTCCCAATGATGCTGTTTGCCTACCAACTCATACAAATAACGGTAAAAATCTACAGGTATGTTTTCAGCTCTGATCAATGCAATCATGGGGCGTGTAGGAACAGGTATATTTCTAATTGGCGCATTACTCATTTCGAGATGCGTCACATGCGCTTTTAGCTTTTTTGTTGATGGTTTTTTATTGTCATTGGTCATCTGTACTTATTTCCGGACCATCAGGGAGCCCCCATTGTGCCCATGACCCATCGTATAATTTTGTATTTTCCCTGCCACTTTCATGCAGGGCTAAAATTAGTATAGCGGCAGTCACACCAGAGCCACAAGTTGTGATGACTTCACTGTCTGGATAAATAAACATATCGTGGAATTTTTTATTGAGTTTTTGAACATCAATCAGCGTACCATTTTCGATTAAGTCACTCGCAGGTAAGGATAGTGATTTAGGTATGTGACCACTGCGCATGCCTTCACGTGGTTCTGGTGCAGTACCATTAAAACGATCACCGGGTCTTGCATCCAATGTAATCGCTCTTCCATATTTTATGTTGTTTTCTACATCCGTTTGACTTGCCACTCTGTCGTGAGAAAAGTGGGCTTGGAATATGGATTGTCTTGCTTTTTTTGGCGCTCCTTTTTCAATTGGTAAGTTTTCAATTTTCCAATTGTCGAAACCACCTTCAAGTATTTTAACATTATGTGCGCCCATGGTCTTTAATGTCCACCACACACGTGGCGCAGAAAACATGCCTGGACCATCATAAACGATTATCAACTTGTCATGCCTAAGTCCTAATACGCCAGCGACTTCAGCAAAAACTTCCGGGTGTGGCAGCATGTGAGGTAAATCTGTATCAGGATCTGCTATGGCATCTATATCAAAAAATACAGCGCCAGGAATTCTTGCTGAGTTGAATTCTTCAATTGCATTACGATTTTGCGAGGGTAAGTACCAAGAGCCATCAACAAAGCTTACATCTGGATTGCTAAGCCAGTTAAGCGCTTCACGCTGGGATATGATGTTATTGGAAGCCATTCTTAATTCCGTCAATTTGAAAATTCTTATCTATTTAGGTGCAAAGCTTTGCTTTATTATCAAGTATTCGTGAACAGTAAATTACAAGCATGGTTATGATTTTACTAATTTAATTGTAACTATGAATCAAACCGAATTCGAAATCGACGATTTTCTTTTCCCTTTTTCTCAATTTTTGCGATGTGTATTGCGCCGATTTCTCCTGTTTCAGTCACATGCGTGCCTCCGCAGGGTTGGCTATCAACACAGGAATTTTCTCCAATGCAAACCAAACGTATTTTTCCAATACCGCGAGGAGGGCTTACATTTTTTGATTTAATGATAGAGGAATCAGCATCCAGCTCCTCCTCACTAATCCATTTTGTATAGACTGGATGATTTTCTGCAATTAATTGCATGAGTTTTTCAGTGATCTCTTCTTTGTTAACGCTAGCCTGTGAGAGATCAAAATCAACACGGCTATTATCTGTATAAACAGCTGCGCCTGTTATTGGATAAGGGCATATGACGCTTAATAAGTGACATGCCGTGTGCATCTGCATTAATTTATAACGGTTATCCCAATCAATATGTCCGATAACTGTTTCACCAACCTTTAAGCCGTGGGCGACGTTTTCTGGGACAAGCAAAATTTCCTGTTTGGTTTCGCCATTGACTGTTGTTTCAATGTTTATCTTGGAACCGTCTTCACGCTCCAGATAACCAGTATCACCTGGTTGTCCTCCGCTGGTTGCGTAGAAATTGGTTTGATCCAGTATAATCCCACCAGCTTGAGTTATGCCAATAAGCTTACTTTCACAGGCGGTTAGATAGGCATCCTCAAGAAAAGCAGGTTTTGTTACATGAACCATAAATGAGTATTTTATTCGTTATATTCTACAATCGGCAGGTCGAATTTTGTATCATCTTCCAACCATGCCGGTACTTCCAGGTCTTTTGAGCGCAAGAACGCCGGATTGAACATCTTTGACTGATAACGACTGCCGAAATCACAAAGAATGGTAACAATTGTATGGCCTGGCCCAAGTTCCTTGGCCATGCGGATAGCACCAGCAACATTAATGCCCGTAGAGCCACCCATACATAAACCTTCATGCTCTAATAAATCAAAAGCAATTGGAATGGCCTCGCTGTCAGGAATTTGGAATGGCATATCCGGTGCAAAGCCCTCTAGGTTTGCTGTTATGCGACCTTGGCCTATGCCTTCAGAGATTGAGCTTCCTTCAGATTTTAATTCACCATTTTGGTAATATTCAAAAAGTGCCGCGCCCATTGGGTCTGCCATGCCGATTTTGATATCTTTATTATGTTCTTTAAGACCAGCACTTACGCCTGCGAGCGTTCCGCCTGTGCCAACTGCAGCAACAAACGCATCGACTTTACCGTCTGTCTGGTTCCAGATTTCCTGTGCCGTTGTGCGGATGTGACCATCACGGTTTGCTACGTTATCAAACTGGTTTGCCCATATGGCACCATGTGCTTCTGTCTTTGCTAATTGATCAGCCAAGCGACCTGACAGTTTCACGTAAGTATTGGGATTGCGATATGGAAGAGCAGGGACTTCAACCAGTTTCGCGCCCATTAGACGAAGTGTGTCTTTTTTCTCTTTTGCTTGTGTCTCAGGAATAACAATTACTGTTTTATATCCCAAGGCATTTGCAACGACTGTGAGACCAATGCCTGTATTACCAGCCGTGCCCTCAACAATTGTGCCACCTGGCTCAAGTTTTCCATTTTTGATGGCATCTTCGATGATGAACAAGCCAGCACGGTCTTTCACCGATTGGCCTGGGTTCATGAACTCTGCTTTGCCCAGAATTTCACATCCCGTTTCTTCCGAGGCCTTTTTAAGACGAATAAGGGGAGTGTTACCAATTGCGTCAATTGTGCCTGTTTTAATGCTCATCGTAAAAGTTCCAATTAGATTTTAGCTTTTTATACCCTAAAGAATGCCACATTTTCTCGCAAGGTATTGAAGTTTCTGAAAAGAAATAAATATGTGTAAGAATTGCACATTAAAGTGCCTGTCAGGATTTTTATTCTATCAAACCACGAAAGTTTACAAATGACATTTACTGCGAAACCAAGAGATGGCGCTGTTTGGATTACGGGTGCGAGTGAGGGAATAGGAAAATCTGTTGCCATACAAATGGCAGATGAGGGCTACCGGGTTTATATTTCTGCGCGTTCGAAAGACAAATTGGAAAAGATTGAGTCTGAATATTCGGGTAAAGGCGAGATTATTGCTGCACCGCTGGATGTTACTGACCGTGAAGCAAACAAGAAATGTGTCGAGCGGATTGTAAAAGAGGCCGATGCCTTGGCAATCTGCATTTTAAATGCAGGCACTTTTAAGCCTGTGCGTGGTAATGATCTGAAATTTGAAGATTTTGATTTCACACATTCAGTTAATATCGATGGTGTTATCAATGGTCTTATTCCTGCGGTTGATGCCATGAAAGAAGCGGGGCAGGGCCAAATTGCGATTGTATCGTCAGTTGCGGGTTATGGCGGGCTGCCAAAGAATGGACCTTATGGACTATCCAAAGCGGGACTTATCAATCTTGCGGAGAGTTTAAAATATGATTTTGATAAAATGAATATCAAAATACAGCTGATTACGCCTGGTTTTATCGATACGCCTTTGACTGAGAAAAATGACTTTCCAATGCCGTTCTTAATGCCAGTTGAAAAAGCTGCAGAACGCGTTGTTCATGGTTTGGAGAAGCCAAACTTTGAAATTACATTCCCACGCCGTTTCACCTATATGCTCAAGTTCATGAACCTGTGGTGTTATCCAGTTTATTTTTGGATGGTGCGCAAGATTACGGGCGGATGATAAGAGGTTGGTTTCTCACGAATGCTTATAAAACATCTGTCTTACGTCGATAGATTCCGTTGAAAAGCCTGCTTCACAATAGTGGAAGTAGAATTCCCACATGCGTTTGAAACGTTGGTCAAATCCAAGTTTTTGAATTTCTTGCCATTTATCCCAAAATACCAAACGCCATTCTTCAAGCGTTCTTGCGTAGTCTTTCCCGAAGATACGTTCCTTTGAAAGCGTTAAACCATGTTGGTTTGTGACTTTTGACAAGGCTTCAGGAGATGGCAGCATGCCGCCTGGGAAAATGTATCTCTGGATGAAGTCAGGGCGCCTTCTGTAATCTTCAAAGGCTGCATCGCGTATAGTGATGATTTGCAAACCGGCAGTACCGCCCGGTTTTAAACACTGGTTTATGGTCTGAAAATAAGTTGGCCAGTATTCTTCGCCGACCGCCTCAAACATTTCAATGGAGGCAACGTGGTCGTATTTTCCCGTTTCATCACGGTAGTCTTGAAACTTGAAAGTCACAAGATCGGATAGGCCTGCCTTTTCAATGCGATTTCTTGCGTATTCCAATTGTTCCTTGGAGATTGTAAGCCCAGTAATTTTTGCACCATATTCACGGGCAACATATTCAGCAAAACCACCCCATCCGCAGCCAATCTCCAATATGTGACTGTCTTTGGTTACGCCCATATTATCTGCCAGATATTTATATTTGGCATCCTGTGCGGTTTCCAAAGAGTTTGCACCATCTTCATAAATAGCAGAGGAATAGGTCATGCTGCTATCAAGCCACAGACTATAAAAATCGTTACCTAAGTCATAGTGGGCAGAAATATTCTTTTGAGAGCCGCTTTTGGTGTTCTTGTTAAACCAGTGTCTCACGCTCTCCATAAAATTGATAATAGGACTTTGAGAAGCCACATCGCCGTAGATTGAGCGGTTCACAAGAAAGAATTCCAACATGGAAGTCACATCTGGACTGTCCCAATCTTCATCCATGTAGCTTTCTGCAACACCGATTGTGCCGCTTAAAGCGACTTTGCGGGGGAGCTTCCAATTGTGCAGCTGAATTTTAGCAACAGGCCCTGGATTTCCAGATGTAAACTGCACAGCCTTTCCATTTGGAAATCTGATATATAGTTTCCCGCTTTCTATGCGTAAAAGCAATTTGAGGAATTTTCGGGCAAACCATGGCAGATTGTTCTTTTGATCTGCAAAGTTTGCTTCGTTGATTAAAACCGCATCATCGAAATCAGTCTCTGAATCTAGAGTGTTTACTACCGATTTCATTCTTTACTCACCTGCAACTATTTTATTTTCTTGTTTCATATAACTTGGTTTTATCGGAGGAGCAGGTCTTTTAGTCAATTTTACGCCTTTAAACCACAAGATAAGTGCTTCAAAATGAATGCCTGCCGTTATTTTCCAGGTTAAACCAAGCGTTTTGAACATTCCGAGCATAAGATTTTTAGAATTGAGTGTCTTATGTTTTCCAGAAAAAGTTGCGGAAAGGATAGGGCCGTTTTCATCGTGTTCCAATATGCGCACCTTTAGAATTTCATCAGGTGCCTGAATGCTAAAATCATAACGCAAGTCCATATCCAAAAACGGGGATACGTAAAAACATTTTTGAGCGGAATTCTTTATTGCAGGGCTTTTATCCTGACTTGCTGAGACTTTGGCTACATATGAATGTGTCTCTCCGAAAGTATTATTCACCTGATAGACAAGGGCGATAACTTCATCGTTCTTATCATAACAAAAGTATATGGATAGCGGATTAAATGTATATCCAAAGACCCGCGGATTGCACCAAAGTAAGACTTTGGCAGGCTTTTCTATGTCACCATCAATGAGCAAACTGCCAATGTAGCTTCTTAGTGCCGTGCCATCACGTGGCCCATGATCCTTTTCATGGAATGAGATTAAAGCTGCTGAGTTTACACTAAACAAAAAGCTACTTTTTTTTGCTTCCTGATAACGGTCCAAGTCTATCACCAGCGAAAAGATATTATAATTAAAGCGATGTATTTTAGGCTTGAGACGCGCATGCGTGACCTTGCCAAAATACAGGCTGGCTGCTGACTTAGAGTCTATGTTTTTGTGTGTTTTGGCGGTCGTCACTTGACTACTCCGCGGCTTCCATAATCAAGGAGTTTTCGTTTGCGCTATCTTGAGCCGGATACTCAGGCTCTTCCCATGGTACTATACCACCAAGGGATCTCGCAACTTTTAAACCTGATTTTAAGCCGTCTTCATGGAAGCCGAAGCCAGTCCAGGCGCCACAGAACCAGATTTTATTTGTACCTTGAATGCTATCAAGGCGATTTTGAGCGTTGATAGCAGCGGTGTCAAAAAGTGGATGTGCGTATTGATAGCGACCAAAGGTTAGCGCTTCATCAGGTTTTTTAATGGGGTTTAGTGTTACAAAAAGCGGGTATTTTTCATCAATGTTTTGAAGCTTGTTCATCCAGTAGGTAACAGAGACATCGCGGTCATCCATGACATTTTTATTGCCAATATAATTCCATGCTGCCCATGCTTTTTTTCGTTTTGGCATAAGCGACGTGTCACGGTGCAGCCAAACATCGTTCTGTACGTATTGAACACTGGATAAAATGTCTTTTTCTTGCTGAGAGGCGTCGTCCAGGATTTTTAGTGATTGGTCAGAGTGTGAAGCCATCACGACTTCGTCGAACATTTCTTGATTGCCGTGGACGTCTGTTACCAGCACGCCATCTTGGGAACGTCGAACACTGACTATTTCTGAGTTGGTTTTAAACTTGGCATCAGTGTTTTCTTTCAGTTTTACAACGTAATTTCGACTGCCGTTCGTAACAGTTCGCCATTTTGGTCGTTCACTTTGAATGAGCGAGTGATTCTTCATAAACTGAATCAGACTTTCTGCAGGGAACTCCAGCATTTTTGTTGATGGCGTAGACCAAATCGCAGATGTCATCGGTACAAGATAATCATTTTTCAAGCGTTTTGAAAAACCTGTTTTGTTCAGATAGTCATCAAAGGTTAAGCCGCATAGTGCGCCGCTTTGAAGGTCTTGCCTTGCCCGTTTGTTAAACCTGAAAATATCCCGAAGCATTTTCAGGAAACCTGGAGAAATTATGTTTGTAGGTTGAGCGAACACACCAGAAAGTTTTTTCCCACCTTTCCACTCAAGCTTTCCATTATCGAGTGAGACAGAAAATTCCATATCTGAAGGGGAGGTATCGACGCTTAAATGGTCGAAAAGTTTTATAAGATTTGGATAGTTATTTTCATTGTAAACGATGAAACCCGTATCAACAGGAATCGTTTTACCGTCGAAGTCCACGTCTACAGTCGCGGTATGTCCGCCAAGACGTTCTCTTCTTTCGAAAACTGTAACATCGTGTTCCTTAGAAAGTGCCCAAGCTGCTGAATTGCCCGAAATACCTGAGCCGATTACCGCGATTTTCATTAACGTTGCACACCTTATTTATGCTGCCCTAGTCAAACCCTAAACTAGAGTTATTTTTTCTGCTTGCAAGGGACAAGCTTGGCAATTTTGATTGTTATCATAGGAAGTTACGTTGCAGCCATGTTTTATGTTTCAAATCAGGCTTATAATTTGATGTTGTCCCCTTCACGGGCAATTTTATATGCTTCATTTTCTTTTTTCATGGCGCGTTCAATGTGTTCCAAATCATCATCAGTTCTAAAAGGCATATGATGCGATGCGAGCATTGACCTGGCATGAGAAAGTTTTGCCAATCGGATACCTTCTTCAAATGTTGAATGTCCGTAACCTTGAAAATCATCCATCTCTTTATCTAACAAACTGCAGTCATAAGAAAAGACATCGATGTTATCGATCAATTTCAGGATTTTCTCGTCATGTTGTCCGATTACATGCTCTGTATCTGTAATACAGGCAAATGATTTGCCTGCAAAATCAATGCGATATCCTGTTGCGCCACCTGGGTGGTTCATAGGTGTTGTACTGACTTTAATTTCATCTGAGATATTAAAGACTGCGTTTTCCTCTAGCGTATTATAGTCAATGTCTGCAGAGAATACTTCCGGGCCAACAGGAAAATAAGGTGGTTTCATGAGGTTTTTGATAAGCGAGGCTGTATTTTCTGTGCCTTCAAGCTTGCCGCAATTAATATCAATTTTTGCATCATTCATAAAGAAGGGGGCAAAAAAAGGAATGCCTTCAACATGATCATAATGCGCATGTGTCAAAAATAAATGTATTTTTTGTTCGGGACTATTGGCAACCAGCTTACTGCCCAGTTCCCGTATGCCCGTACCGGCATCAATTATGATGGTATGTTGACCGCAGGTGACCTCAATGCAATTTGTGTTGCCACCTGTACGCGCAAAAGGTGTTCCTGAAACAGGGAGGGTTCCACGCGTTCCCCAAAAGGTAACTTCAAAATTTTTGTCGCTATGCTCGGTCATACTCTTGTTACTCTTAACTTGCGTTAGCACGATTTTGCTGCGCTTAGCATTTGACGTGCCTCGCCCAGTTCACTCGTTGTTTTTTGTAATCGCGAAGCAAGCTCCCGCATAACTTCTATGCCTAATTCTGGCACTTGAGATATAAGTCCCAAGAAGTGTTCTTTCTTTACCTTTAGGACTTCCAAATTCGCTGTTGCTCTAACTGTAGCGGTTCTAGGAACTTCACACAGAATGGAAATTTCACCAATAATTTCGTCTTTGCTAACGCTTGCAACAACAACTTCTTTTTCTTCGGTTGAGACGATGATGTCTGCCGTTCCATCTACAATAACAAATGCCGCATCGCCAGCATCGCCTTGTTTGAACAAATCTTGCCCCTCGTTATAGATTTTTCTATCTGAGGCAAATGCAAGCAGTTTGAGCTTGCCAGGATCAATGGATGCAAAAAGTGGTATTTTGCGAAGCATCTCGACCTCTTGCGTTAATGTGCTCATGTTTTTCTCCTTGCCCAAAGGTTTAATAATTTAATCATAGCTTCTTAGCATCACTATGCCGTTAGCATTCTGAATATTTCGTTGTTTTTGATTTGATCCGGTGCACCGTCAGCGACAAGGTTTCCGCTATCAAACACCAATACACGTTCAAATTGTTCTGCAAATGAAGGGTTCATCGGAACCCATATAATCCCTGAATTATGCTTGCGTGACCATTCTAAGACAGTTTCAATAATGTCTTCTTGTTGTCGCATGCTCAAGGCATTCATGCCTTGATTGGCGATTAGGATATCTGGCTGTTTTAACAAAGTGCGTGCCAAATGCAGTTTTTGTCTTTGAATTTCGGTAAGTCGCTTTCCACCAGAACCAATATTGAAACTCAGACCAATATTGAAAATGTCATCAGTTAATTCCATTTCTTCCAGCAAGTCACGAATTGCGCTTGTCACGCGCTCTGTACCTTCAGGTACTTTAGATGAAATACGACCCAATAGAACATTGTCCTGAATGGTCGCAGCTTCATTATATGTATCTGTTTCGTAAAAACTGATAGGCATTTCATCAAGGGCTTCAAGTTTTTTTCGAAGATTAGCCCGGGCGTCCAGAATTTTATTTTTTAGTTCAACGGGTAATAGGCCTAATCTGTTTTGTTCTTCTGTATAAGCCAGCGGTAATCGCATGATCATCTTGTAATCGTTTTTGCTTACGTCAGATAATTTCTTTGATCCTACACGCGATAAAATCTCTTTATATTCTGGCAGTTCATCCGCGCTCATATAAGTCAATTGATCAAAAAATGGATCTTCAATATTCAAGTCACCAAACAACTCTAAGGTGGTTGCGGCTACATTCTTGCCCATTTCAAAGAGTGTGCCTTCCAGGTTTTGTTTTTTCAGAATTTCAATAACTAACTCGTTTTCTGGAAGGTTTTCCAGTCTGTATTTGTCATCAACTGCCGTTCCAAATAGAAGGTTTTCACCAACTGATGCCTGATCATTGTAAAGTGCAGGGTCAAAAGGTTCGACGAAATCAGAAAATCCTAGTTTATCCAGACGATCTCTAAATTTCTTTCTGGCTTCAACCAGTTCACGTGCCAGATCAGCATGACCAACAGGATCAATTGTCCCGCGCAAGCCCAAGGCACGAATGTCATTTTCCATATTGATGCTAATCAAAATTTCTCTGACATGTGCAATAAAGTCTTCATCATTGTTGAAGCCCAGGCGTTTATAATCCAGCCAGGGATCATCAAAGTCATGTTCGTAATTGCCTGACCGTTTAGTCTCCAAAGCCTCAAGAGTGCTTTGTTTGGTTATTGGATTACTGGCAACTGGCTGGTTCTTTAATACGTATGTAAGTACGTCAAGGATTGTGCCTTGGGGGAAATAAGTACTGCCGTCGATATATCCAATTCGTCTGCCCAAGATATATTCAGGTTGCTCTTCTATTGAGACATCATCCATCAAGACGCGGCCGCTTGTTGGCTTTATAACGCCTGCTATTACTTCCGCAAAGTTAGATGCGCCGCTATTAAAGTCTCCAACTACAGCAATTTTTTCATTCACATTGATGTCGGCTGAAGCGTTCTCAATCAGCTTCGAGCCAGTATCATCGATTACAGATAATCGATTAATCTCATATCCTTTAGTAATATGCGGAATATCACCTTCTGGAAGTTGTTGATATTTTGCTTCTCTTAAATTGCCAACATCGAATTGCTCGATGATTTGAGCGTATCGTACTTCAACGGTTAAGCGTTTTTGATCTTGGTCAATCAATCCTCGAAC
>CALAIO010000254.1 GCA_937923355.1 uncultured Rhizobiaceae group bacterium
CATTTATCTGCAAACTATCAAAACTGATGTTTAAACCAATTTGAGAAACCACTTGAAACTTTTATATGTATGTAATGATCTGGATTACTTCAAAGCGCATCGTATGTTTCTTGCTGAAGCGATGGTCGATAAAGGTTATGAAGTTTCACTTTCTACTGGTGTCGAGCAAAGTTCAAAAGGTCTTCCATCAACGAGCGTAGTGAAACTTTTGAAAGTCGAGCTTGATAGACATCGATTGAATTTCAAAAGTGATATTAGTTTGGTCGGGAACTATCTAAAGCAGATCAAGGTGGAAAAGCCGGATTTTGTTCACGCCATTACCATCAAGCCAATTTTGTTCATGGCCCTCGCATTGCTCCTCAATAAATTATTACTGCGCAAAAATCCGAAATTGATTTGGACTTTTCCAGGCCTTGGAAAAGTCTTCGAACCAGATACGCGCTTGAAAGCCAAAATCAGAAAGCTCCTTGTTTCGAGTTTGCTTGGGATATCCAATTTCTTTCTAAAGCCA
Source organism: uncultured Rhizobiaceae group bacterium (assembly GCA_937923355.1). Next base: position 512 of record CALAIO010000254.1, read on the forward strand.
AAGGCAACTTTTGAAAATTATACCAGCATGGAAGAACTCGTGAAAGAAAACGTGGTTTCCTCAGAACGCTCTTCAATTGTTATGGGCGCTGGTATCGACCGTGATTTGTTTTATACGCAGGATCGTTCTGGTGACTTGGTCGTCCTGTTCGCAAGTCGTCTATTAAAGGCAAAAGGCTTGGGTGAGTATATTGAAGCAGCTACCAATCTTCGAAAAGAATTTCCAAATGTTGTTTTTCAAGTAGCTGGAAAATATGAATCGGATAATCCAGACGCCTTTCCATTGGATGAAATAACGGCTCCAAATGAAGAAGGCATAATCGAATACCTTGGTGCAATTGAGCCTCAAGAAATACCGCAAATTTTAAGACAATCTGATATTCATGTTGCGCCGAGCAAGCTTCAAGAAGGCTTGCCACGTGTTGTGCTTGAAGCGGCGAGTTGCGGATGTTGTATTATCGCCTCCGATCACGAAATGCTTCAGCGCTTTGTTTTTCACGATCAGACGGGTTGGCTTTTGGAGTGTGTTACGACTGAATTGATAGAAGAAAAGCTAAGGATGGCATTATCTAATTCCAAAAAGACACGCGAAATGGGCAGGCAGGTTGCAAAAACCATGAATGACCTCCCCATATTTGAAGATAATCTCATCACTCACTTTGAAAACCTGTATGAAAATTAATAGGTCCTGAGCCTAGTCCATCCAGGGCCAGGGTATAAGGATAGTCTGGGTCTTTGAATAAAAGATTTTACCAGATAATCCAAAGCGCGGTGGTATTCAGATTTTGAGATATGCGCGCTTGCTAATTCATAAAAAAGATATGCTTTTAATTTGGCACGCTGCTCTCCATCTAGTTCGTTTTCATTACTCAAATGTTTCTTGGTTATTGCCTCACATGCTTCGATAATAACATCCGGATAGCGTGAATCTGACGCAGATATCGAAACCCCAATCAGATTTTGCGAAACATAGGATGCACCAATTTCACCAAGCCTCATAAAGAGATCAAGGTCTTCAAGCCGTTTTAGATTTTCATCAAATCTAACCTCAGAATTCATCAGCCATGATCGGTTCATGATGACAGCAGAGCCTGGACAAAACCAGCATCCGGAAAACAAATCATCTGATGTTGTGCTGGATTTGGGGTATCTGATGTTGACTACATCACCCGACATATCTGTTTCTTGCCAGCTGCAGCCAATAATTTTATCTGCGCCTTGGTCTGTCATGATATCAGCGTCAAGCGCATGGTCTATGCGCTGCTTTAATGTATTTTCGATAAGATAATCATCGGAATCAAGAAAACTTATTAGAGGCTGCGAAGCTTCTTTAATGCCTCTGTTTCTTGCAGCTGCAGGACCTTTGTTTTCATCCTGTCGAATAAGTTTTATCGCAAGATTATTACGCTGTATCTTTTCTAGTTCGTAAGGCTTTGGAGACGCATCATCAACAATTATAATTTCAACATCGACGTCTTGTGACAGGATGCTGTTTACAGCGCGATGTGTGGTTTTCATGCGATTATAAGTAGGAATGATGATGCTGATCATGGGCGAAATGGTTTATCTGATTTGAGTAGTGACTTGTAAGAGCCTTCATAGTACCAATATATCAACGCAGACAAAATTCATATTTATATAATAACCAATGCTATAGCCTATGCTGAGTAACGAAAAACTATCAGAACTGTTTAGGCGCACAATTTTTGCTGGCTTAGAAAAAGTTGACATTAACCAGGTCGGAGAACGTAAAAGTGTTTATGAAGCTGCACTCAACTCTTTGGATAATGCTCATTCGAAAAATTCTAATTTAACTCAAGATATTAAGAGTGAACAGCGAAGTGTGTTATCTGCATCAATCATTGAGATAGAAAACAAAATTAAGGAATTAATTAGCAAAGAGAATTCAGTAGCTGAAGAACCTCCATTGTATTTAGAACAAGATGATTTTCTTTTGGACGATGATGCGAGTAAAAAAAAATCTATTGGTAATTTTTCGGGTAACGTTAGAGGCGTAATTTCCAAGCCAAAATTGTTTGAAAAAAAACTGCTTTTAACGATACTTTTTTCTTTGCTCGCGCTTGTTAGCATCCTTGCATATTACGCAAGTTTCGAACAAGCACAGAATACATCAATCAAATTATCACTGCCATGCGTCTTAAACGCAGACCAAGCTTTACTTGATTTTGGAAGAACAAAAGATAAGGGCATAATAAAGCTCGCCAATAATGGTGAAGGTATAATTTATGAAGTTGATATCAGCGAAGATGAAACAGGTAACAGGTTTGATCTTCTTCTAAGAGGTGACCTTGGAAAACAAATATTGGCACTAGATGAGCCGGTATTAGTGACGTTGCATGTTCAAAAAATCAGTAAAGAAAATGTAGACCTAAACCTTTTATATCGTGGAGCTGGCAGAAATGTTCGTAAAAACATAAAAATTCTTGATCAAGAAACAAACGAATTTTTCTTGGTAACAAATGTTGATAGAAGTGTTAAGGAACGCTCTGTTGCGCTCATAAGGTTGCAAATTGCCCCTGCGTCAGAAAAATTTGAGGAAAAGCCTATTTTATTACTCAAAAAGATCGTTTTCAGTAAAATATAGGTGTTATTTGCCTTGTAAGTTATATACTAAGGCGCTCATAGATTAATTGTAATAAGCATAGAGACCCCCTATGGATACCGCTATCAAGCCCCTAGAAGAAATTTATTCAGGCAAGTCAATTGTAGTAACTGGCGCAGCCGGAAGTGTAGGGCAGGAAATTGTTCGGCAATTGATGGAGTGTGATGTCAAACGAATAGTAATGCTGGACAATGCTGAAACAGAACTCTTTCACCTTGAAGAGCAGACTAATTCTGACAAGAGAACTTCTGCCTATTTGGCTGACATTAGAGATGCAGATAAGCTTGCGCGGCACTTTCAGGGTATGGATTACGTATTACACTCCGCTGCTTATAAGCATGTTCCTTTGTGCGAGCGCTCTACAGAATTGGCTGTTGATGTAAATGTGACGGGTGCTCAAAATATTGTAAAAGCAGCCTGTCAGGCAAATGTAAAAAAGGTGCTTTTCACAAGCTCGGATAAAGCGGTTAACCCAACCAATGTCATGGGTGCAACGAAACTTCTTGGCGAGCGTATTTTCACATCTTCGCATTACAATAAGCCAATACAGGCAGACACAGCCTTTGGTAGCACCCGATTTGGCAATGTCGTGGGTTCGCGTGGTTCAGTTGTACCTCTATTCAAAAAACAAATTGAACGTGGTGGTCCTGTAACCGTTACGGATCCTGAAATGACACGCTTCATGATGAGCATCGAACAGGCAACATCTTTGGTTCTACAATCCCTTGAAAAAATCACGGGTGGAGAGGTTTTTGTGACAAAAATGCCAGTGTTTAAAATTGGTGATTTGGCGGAAGTTATGGTTGAAGAACTTGCAGGACGCTATGGGCGTAAACCTGAAGATGTTGAAATCAAGTCCGTTGGACGTCGTGTTGGTGAGAAAATTTGTGAAGAGCTAACAACTGAAGAAGAAGTTGCCCGCGCAAGAGATATTGGTGATTTGATTGTTGTTACTCGACATCCAGCACTAGCCGAAAGCGGCGATGTGAATATGTGGAAAGATGTCGGCAAACCGCTCGAGACTAATTACATTTCACATAACGAAGAAATTGCCACAAAAAGTGACATTAAAAATTATTTAAATGAATGGGGTGGGCTATAAAGCTACTTTAACTCACGTTATATGTTAACTAAATCAGATTGCATTTAAGGGGATCCGTAATGCGCGTACTTATTTTAGGGGGTGACGGCTATTTAGGCTGGCCAACATCCATGAATTTTGCAGCGAACGGTCATGAAGTTCTAAGCGTTGATAATTATATGCGTCGCCATATTGCAATGGATACAGATTCATTGCCGCTGTTTGATAATCCGCTACTGGATGAACGTGCCGCATTATACAAAGCAGAAACCGGCCATGAAATTAACGTTCGTATTGGCGACTTGGCAGATTTTCGTTTTGTGGAGAGTGTATTCTCGGAGTTTAAACCAGATTGCATTATCCATTATGCTGAGCAGCCATCAGCGCCTTATTCTATGCGCGGATTTGATGAAGCCAAAAAAACCTTTGATAATAACCTTGGTGCAACCTTCAACATCATCTGGGGTATGTTAAACCATTGCCCTGATGCGCATATGGTCAAGCTTGGTACCATGGGTGAATATGGAACACCGAATATCGATATTGAAGAGGGGTACCTGGATATTGAGCACAAGGGTAGAAAAGATAAATTCTTGTTCCCACGCCAAGCTGGCAGTCTTTATCACACAACTAAAGTGCTTGATACAGACCTTCTGTATTTCTACTGCCGTGTGTATGGCCTTCGTGTAACAGATCTCATGCAGGGGCCTGTATATGGTGTTGTAACCGATGAAACTACAGATAACCCAGCGCTTTGGCCAAACTTTCACTACGATGATCAGTTTGGCACATTAATAAACCGCTTCCTGGTGCAGGCTGTTGCTGGTGTTCCGCTTACGGTTTATGGCAAAGGCGGTCAAACGCGTGGTTATCTTGATGTCAGAGACACGCTACAATGTGTAATGTTGGCGGCTAATAGCCCAGCAGATAAAGGCCAGCTTAAAATCTACAATCAATTTGTTGAGCAATTCAGTGTAAATCAGATTGCTGATAAGGTTGTTAAAGCAGGCAAAGAACTTGGCATCGATGTAGCGATAAATCCGATCGATAACCCTCGCAAGGAAATGGAAGACCATTATTATAACGCACAACATTCTGGCTTAATGGAGCTTGGACTTAAGCCACACTACCTAACAGATGAGGAAATGGTAAATCTTCTAAAAACTGTATTAAGTGGTAAAGACAGAATTGTAGAGCGTCGCATTATGCCGCGCGTTGTCTGGAATAAGAAGTAATTTTTAAACATGGCTGATAAACAAAATACACTGCTCATAACCGGCGGATTAGGCTTTATTGGCTGTGCTTTATGCGCACGACTGTTGAAAGATAAACCTGACTGGCAAATAAAAATTCTTGATAATTATTCGCTTGGTACTCTTGAAGATATGGCTGATGCAACGGGCGAAACAATTGGCGAAGACAATACTGGTACTTTGGCGAGTGTCGGTCCAATTCAAGTTATAACAGGTGATATTCGTAATCGTGGTGATCTTGAAAATGCAATGCAAGGCGCAACGCATATTGTGCATTTAGCTGCTCAAACCAGTGTTCCCATTTCAACTGAAAATCCATTGCTAGACTTTGAAACCAATGTAACGCCGCTGTTTAATTTATTGGATATAGCGCGCATTTCAGGTGACAAACCAAAGATTGTGTTTTCTTCTTCAAACGCACCTTTGGGTCGTGCAATACAACCTGTAAGTGAAGCATCGTTGCCAAGTCCTATCGCTCCTTATGGTGCAAGTAAGCTTGTAGGTGAAACGTATCTTTCTACATTCGGTGAAGCTTATGGCATTCCAAGCGTTAGTCTTCGTTTTGGAAATGTTTACGGACCAGGTTCAGCGAATAAAACCAGTGTGGTAGCTAAATTTATCAAGCAGGCCTTAAATGGAGAAACGCTGGAAATTTATGGTGATGGCTCAGCAACGCGCGATTTCATTCATATTGATGACCTAATCAGCGCTCTTGTTAAGGCGCTTGAACTTGAAATTGATGGCAGTGAATTATTTCAAATTTCACATGGCACAGAGACAACTATCGGCGATCTAACCGATAGCATTTGCGATGCGTTTGTTGAACGTAATCTGCCAAGGCCAGATGTAGTATTTGGTGAAGAACGCGCTGGTGACATGCCGCGCAATGTGTCTGATGTATCAAAAGCCAGAGATGTTTTGGGATGGACAACGCAAAAGCCGCTCATCGCAGGCATACTCGAAACTCTGGATTGGTTCTTAGCAAGGCGGTAAACGAGTTTGGAACTTTATGCAAAATTTAAAAAGGCATACAAAAACCAACGTCTTTTATCTGGACTAAGAAAGCAATTGCAAGAACACAATGGCCCACTGTTCTTACACGATACTCATTTTGCACGTGCGGTTCCAAAAAAAACTAAGCTCTTAGTTTATGATTGCGTTGACCTGCCTTTAATGCACCAACGTACGAGTAAGGCTCGTAGAAACAGGCACAAATATCTGCGTGCATTCACAGACTGTCATGCTCAAAAGGCAGTAAGTAAGGCTGATATCATAACGATGACCAGCCCTTATTATAAAGGGTTTTTATCGCATTGGTTGGGCAAAGAAATATCTCCACTACCCTTACGAAATTTTATCGCCCAACCCAAAAATATAATTACTCCAAATAAGCAAATGGCCAGAACTCTGAAAGAATATTCAGAAGTAAAATTTTGGATGGTTATTCACAATCGGATTGGTGAATTTCTCGATATTGACGGTGTCTTACGAACGCTGAATGGGTTGCCTGTAACTTGGGGGCTTTGTTTTCTTGGGATAATGGATGGTAAGAATTCTAAGTCTGAGATTCAAAAAAGAGCTTCCAGTCTTAGCCCAAATCACACGGTTTTTTGTCATGATCCAATTTATGGAATAGATAAACTCGCCGCGTTGAAATACTTCGATTTAGGGTTGGTGCCATTAAGGTTGGAAAGCCAAAACCTAAAACGATGTATCCCAAATCGGAGCCTTGAATTTCTTTGCCTTGAAATGCAACAGCTGGCTTCTCGTACAAAACCCTTGAAGGATTTGAGTTTGGATTATCCAGATCATATTTTTGTGCCAGATAAGCAAGGCCAAATATATTTTGAGAAAGCTCTCAAAGAAATCTGCACAGAAATAGAGCAGAAGATAAAGCCACCAGCTATGTCTAGGGTTCCTGACTGGTCTGAAGATTTTGATGTTTTCTTTAAGATGTTTGACGGACAAGTCTCGAACAGGAAACTTGATAAAGAGATCATTATTCTTTCTGAAAACAATCCTCAAAAAAACAATAGGTTGTTTAACATTCAAAGTGGTTTGAAAAACGAAGGTTATTCAGCTGTTGTTCTTGAGATTGATTTACAAAACCATCAAGTGATTAGGCATCAATAAGCTTTTGTTTTTTAAAAAAGACAAACGTTACGGTTGATAGGCCTAATGCAATGCAGACTGATATAACTTGCCATGAGAGTTCGTGTTCATACAAAAAACAAAGATATGCCAGTCCTGCATTTAAAATGCTTACTATAAAACAATTTAACCTAATTACACTTTCAGTTTTTCCATTTCTCATTGCTATTTGATAAGCATGATGATTATGAGATTTTAAAATATTCTGCCTTTTTGAAGCTCTTTGTATAACCGTGTAAGTCGTATCAACAAGAATATACATGAAAGGGATGAACCCTGCTATCGAGCCATACTGAGCAAGGATATAA
>CALAIO010000255.1 GCA_937923355.1 uncultured Rhizobiaceae group bacterium
GAAGTCCGTGCAAGCCAAGCTGCCCGCTGGGTGGTCTATGATGCACTTCGCAATGGCAATTACTTCCCGTGGGATTTCCAGCCGCTGCAAAAAGCCTCAGAACGCTACATGCGCAATCATATGGACTTGAATATTCTGGAAGAACAAAACCGTTTTCCAAGAGGCGAATAAAAAGTTTAAATTTTTTTATTTTGTTGGGAACCAAATTCGCAGCGCAACATTTATGGTCAGAACTTATCGTAAAACGAGGATTTCATGACCAATACACAAGCGCTATTTGAACCGATTAAAATGGGATCAATCACCCTCAAGAACAGGGTTTTGATGGCGCCACTAACGCGCAATCGTGCGCACAGTGACGGAACGCCAAAAGACATGGCTGTTGAATATTATCAACAACGTGCGTCTGCCGGTTTAATAATTTCAGAAGCCACACAAATATCCGCTATGGGTAAAGGGTATTTGGACACTCCCGGTATTTATAATTCAGACCATGTTGAAGCATGGAAGAAAATCACCGATGCTGTTCACGATGCAGACGGCAAGATTTATTGTCAGCTATGGCATGTAGGTCGCATTAGTCACACTTCCCTTCTTCCAGATGGCAAACAACCAGTTTCTTCAAGCGCTATACAAGCCAAAGCCCAAACTTTTACAGCGAATGGTTTTGAGGATACATCAAAGCCTGTTGCGTTGGACAAGGAAGGCATTGATGAAACAATCGCTGATTATGTAAACGCAAGTGAAATGGCGAAAAAGGCTGGCTTTGATGGTGTAGAAGTTCACGCTGCCAATGGTTATCTGATAGATCAGTTTTTACAAGACGGCGTAAATAAAAGAACGGACGAATATGGTGGTTCTGTTACAAATAGAACCCGATTTCTTAAAGAAGTAGTAGAAGCAGTAACGTCTGTATGGAGTCCCTCTCAAGTTGGCATGCGCCTCTCGCCGCTTGGTCAGGCTAATGACATGAGCGAAAGCGCTCCCATCATATTGTTTGGCAATGTTTACGATTATGCCGTTGAAAAAGACTTGGCGTATCTGCATGTGGTTGAAAGCTTTCCCGACAATGAACAAAGCCCAGAAGACGAAGTGCTTATGAAAGAATTGCGTGAAAAATACAAAGGTTTCTACATGGCGAATGGCGGGTATGATGGAAAATCTGGCGCGCAAGCCATTGAAAATAATCACGCTGAAGCTATTTCCTACGGAAGACCTTTCATAGCCAACCCTGACTTGCCTGAACGCTATAGAACTAATTCTGAACTAAACGAAGCAGATCAAGATACATTCTACGGCGGTGGCAAAGAAGGTTACACAGATTATCCTTTTATGGATAAATAGTCCCCCTTGAGTGGTTCAGGAATAGCATACGTTCAAACCTCCTCCCTCCATTTGAACGTGAACAGCCTCCCCAGCACAGTATATTCTTGAACCACTCACCTCCCCCTTATCAACATGATATAAAAGTCTAATGATTGACTTTGCTTACCCACATGAAACAGTGATGTAAGATTCAAAAGTTTCATAGGGGAGCACATGGAAGGCTTGTTAGTTATAGCTGCGCTATTTTTTATTGCGCTGCCTTTGGTAAGTTTCATTATGGTATTGGGTGCCAATGGCAGACTCAAACGCATTGAAGAACGTTTGGAGAAAACTGCGCAATTAGCAAACAGTGAAGCTAATGCACACAAGGAAACCTTATCCCGACTAGTCGCAATCGAAGATTATCTGAATGAAGGCATATTGCCATCGCAAAAATCTTCAATGCCAGAAGCAATCAAAGATGATAAAACTACAGAGCCTGTAGAAAAAGCGGCCAGCACAGAAGAGATTGCAGATGAAGAATCTATAGAGCAACCTTCAAACGCAGAAGAAATCGATGAAACCCCAGAACTTGATTATGCTGCAAGAGAAGAAACTTCAATTGATGAAGCGCCAAGCAACAACACTGCGTCCACTGCCCAATCTGCAAAAGCCACTCAGAAAGTCGATCTAGAAAGTCTTGTTGGAGGACGTTGGAGTGTCCTGCTAGGCGGATTTGCACTCGCTTTAGGTTTGATATTCTTAGTCCAATATACTATCGAAGCTGGACTGCTCGGGCCTGGCCCACGGATCGTCTTGGGCTTCCTATTCTCATTAGGATTATTTGGTACTGGCGAATGGTTGCGCCGCAGTGACAAGGACTTTGATTTACCCGTCTACACCAAGGCTGATGTGCCTGGCATTTTAACAGGTGCAGGCGCAATTGGCGCGTTTGCTACGCTTTATGCAGCGCATGCACTGTACGGCTTCATTGGACCCAGCGTTGCCTTTGTCGGTCTCACGGTGATTGGCATTGGCACCATGTTGCTCTCCTCAGTCCATGGGCCAAAGCTGGCTGCCATAGGCGTCTTGGGTGCATATGTTGCACCACTATTGGTAGACAGCAGAGCCCCCAATCCAATTGCACTTGCACTACACGTCGTAACTGTAACAGCAGTTGTTATGGCCATCGCCAGACTACGCACATGGACATGGCTCGCCATTGCAGCAAGCGTTTTTTCCGCACTTTGGATTATTCTTGCAGCCCTAAATGTCGGCCCTTCAAACGGGTTGGCTGGTGCAATGATGGTCATAGCAATCACAGCAATTTTTATCGCAAGTTATGGCTGGCATGAATTTCAAAACAGACATATCGAAGATAGCGAAGGAAGCTGGGTAACAACCCTTTCATTTAGCTTGTTGACCATCGCCTTCATCGTACAACTTGGTGCAAACCAAGCGTTGCCAGAAACTGCCACTGCATTGATTACAGCACTCATCATAATCGCTGGCGCTTGTATGGCGTCTTCACTGTCATCGACTGCTGTTCATGCAAGCATTATAATTTTGATAACTCTACTCACTTCAAAATTGAACCTGCAAAATATTCCGGGCGTAAACACAACCGATGATTTTTTAAGAGGCATTGTACCAATTGATAGCTTCGACTTCCTGACAAACGTATTCCTTCTCGCCCTCCCTCCAGCCCTTCTCGCAGTTTGGGGCAGTTGGCGAAGCGTTGAATTTGCAAAGCGTCAGGCAGGATGGCTGGCATCCGCAGCAGCCGCAATCGCTTTCTTTGGATTATTGTTCACATATCTAAGACTAGCACCCTTTGAAACACGACCACTCATTGGAGCGGTGGGCATGGCAATTGCCTTGCTTCTTGTATTACTGACAGAAGCATTTTCCAGAAAGACATATCATGATGAAGAAGCACCAGCTTCCGCAGCCTTTGCAGTGGGTGCGGTGTCTTGTCTTTCCCTTTCATTGGCAATTGCGGTAAGTCTTGGATGGTTGCCTCTTGCCTTTAGCTTAACCGCCCTCGGCGTGGCAGTTGTCTTCATTGCACGTCCTATTACCATCATTGCATGGCTCTCATTGGCAGCAGGCATATTGGCAGGCATATCACTCTGGTTCAACATGCCGCTTCAATATCCGAACGTTTCAAGCACATTGATTTTCAATGGCCTCATTATATTGTTAGGCGTGCCATCACTCTGTCTGATTTTTGCTGGTGAGCTCTTGCGCTTTACCAATCAAGGCGACGTAGAACTCCCATCCAACGCACTTACCGCAATTGGGCTGGCAGTCTTCGGCTTGTTCATTGCAGTGGAAGTCGTTCACATCGTTAACGACGGTGACCTCGTCAATGCAAGACAATCCTTGGCAGAAACATCAGGCCATGCACTGGCATCACTCTTCTTGGCATTCGGTTTAAGAAGACTGGCAAAATCAACTGGCCACACAGTCTTCACCTATGCTTCTCTTACGGCCTCAGCGATCAGTGTTGCCATCATAGCACTTGGACTACTGCTCGCGTTCAATCCATTCTTCGATGGCAAGCCAGTTGGAACCGGTGTGTTCTTTAATCTCCTGCTACCAGCCTATTTGCTTACAGGGCTGGCATCAGCAGCCATTGCACTATACTCTCGCGGCAATAGCCCAAGATGGTACACGCTGATGTATGCGGGTCTTTCAGGTGCGTTGTTATTTACTTTTGCAAGCTTGAGTTTGCGAAAAATCTTTCAAGGCGAAAGGCTCGCAAGTTACCTGCCAACCTCAGACCTTGAATTCTGGCTCTATTCACCCCTTTGGCTTGGTCTTGGCGCCATCATATTGGCGGTTGGCCTGCGCTATAATTCAATCGTCATTCGTGCAGCCTCAGGCATATTAATCATGCTAACAATTTTGAAGGTATTCCTGCTCGACATGTCAGAGTTGGAGGGTTTCCTGCGTGCAATATCTTTCATCGGGCTGGGATTAAGCCTCATAATCGTAGGCCGTTTTTATCAAAGACTACTAACGAGAGCTGCAAACTCGGAGAAAGCCGATCTGATAAAAACCTCATAACAGGGATACTTGACGTTTAATAAATGCAAAACACACTAAATTTAAAGCCACTTCCCAAGTGAGCATAAATTATATTATAAATATGAAGCAATTCAAATTAAGCACACAGTCATTAAAAGCTAAAAACTATGCTCTATAGATTATTCTACATAAGCCGCTGTGTAAAAAAGACTGCATTTGATGAAACAAATATTGCAAATCAAATCGTGAGCTTCGCAACCATAAACAACCCTAAATTGGGCATTACTGGCGCAATGACGTTTGATGGCAATGACTTTGCTCAAATTCTAGAAGGCGAGAAATCTACAGTTCTCAAACTGTTTGAAAAAATAAAAGTAGATACCAGGCACGATAATGTTTCACTGATCAAAGATCAGGACATTCAGGCCAGACATTACGAAGAATGGGCGATGAAACATCTAGATAGCTCTAATTATGATGAACTCGTGCGCGTGATGAATTAAAGTTAGTGTGACCCAATTGACAAAGGTAACACTATTTATCTTTGCACGTAGGTCATTGTATTATAATCAAAGAACACAATTTTCAAATAAGTTAATATATTTATGACGTCTACCTCACCGAGCCAAAACTGGAATTTCCACGAAGCGCATTCTCAGCTTATTGCTGAAACCCACGCAAGACCCGCACAATCCATTACAGGTCCTGCAGAGATAATTCACATTGCAGTTAAAACAAGTGATGAAATCGCGGATCAGTTTTTCCATGCACTTGATCCTGACAAGCAGGAAACAGGCCCAAGACACAGAACAGGCAAGTTGAACGGCATTCGCGTAAAACTTGAAAAACATACCGAGTTTTTGTCTTGCACCTTCTTTCAGGAATTGGGCAACAAAACAAATAAACATGACCTGCTGCAAATCATTAAAAGCAATTTCCCCGTATCTGAAACAGAAGTATATGTGCTTTTGAAACTTTCAATTGTAAAATCCGTTCGGGAAATGCTGAAAATTCTTCCCATAGATCAGCGCATCTATGGCGGCAAAATGCGCGAAGGCATTGATGCTCGCTCAACCTTCATACCAGATGAAGACGGCATGATACGCTTTGGTCTCTACGGTAAAAACCTGACAGGCGAAGAACTCGGAAGGCGCGTCCAACGCCTGATCGAAATGGAAACCTATCGAACCATGAGCCTGCTTGGTTTGCCGGTTGCAAGACGAGTTGGCAAAGACCTCTGGGCCTGTGAAAAAGAATTGGAACAACTCACGCTTAAAGTTGGGCAAGAACCAAATTCAACACAAAACGATGATGAGAAACTTTTCCACGAGCTTTCCAATCTTTCAGAACGCAGCAATATTTTACTTACAGAAACACGCTACCGCTTTGCAGCAAGTCGCGCTTATTTCACACTTTTCCAACAACGTTTGGACAGTCTGGAAGAAGTAAAAGTTGGTGACGTACAAACCATGAGCGGTTTTCTTCGCTCAAGAATTAATCCCGCAATGGCAACCATTGAAAGTACGGCAAAACGTCAGGAAACCCTGATGAACGATTTGTCTCGTGCCATTGTCTTATTGAGAACCCGCATTGAATTAAACCTCAACAAGGGTAATCAAGCGCTTCTCCAATCCATGGACAAGCGTCACGATCAGCAGTTGAAAATTTCGCAAACCGTTGAAGGCCTCTCTATCGTTGCCATAACCTATTATGCAGTCGGGCTTGTTTCTCACCTCCTAAAGGCATTGGCAAAACAGCCATGGGTACCCTTTTCAGCCACTGTTCTTACTGCGATATCTGTGCCGTTTATTCTAGTGATGGTCTGGTTCATGCTCAAACGCGTTCGCAAAGCGTGGGATGACCGTCAGCAAAGCTGAACCATTCCTGAACAAGCGCGTCATTATATTGTGATTGTCCGTGACAGGCTGTTATTTGCAAGTGAAGTGTCATTGAAGGATAGTGAGTGCGAATTTAAACAGGAGATTTTCATATGAACCGTCGCACTTTCATCGCTTCAACTGCAGCCTTGGCACTTGCACCTGCTTTCTCACTACCAGCATTTGCTGCAGCCAGAAAAGGCAAATTCAGAGGTCAAAAAGGGAAAACAACAACAGGTGGCGTAACTGTTAAAGATGGTAAAATCATTCTGGAAAGCAATTTCTCATTCAGCGGCGCACCCGACCCCCGCATCGCATTTGGGAAGGGCGGTAAATTTTCAAAGAATACTGACTTTGCTGTTCTAAAGAAAAACAAGGGCAAGCAAAGTTACAAAATTCCGGCAAACTTAAACCCTGATGATTATGACACAGTCGTTCTTTGGTGTCGCAAGTTTTCTGTGCCACTAGGCTTTGCAAAAATCAAATAAACCAGATTAATACTCTGGGGCAAAAGAAAGCCACCGCAAGAAATTGCGGTGGCTTTTTATATTTCAAATATCTCTATTGAACCCCATCAACAGACTGTGTTAAACGTACCAGATTTATAAACTCTGCGCGGTAGCCAAACTCATCCTTACCCTTCGTAGACAGAGCAAGTTGAATGATATCATCATATGAATAATCACCCGTGTATTCTCCCCCTTTAAGCAATTGCCCAAAGGCAGCAACGGCTGCAGCAAATTGTGCGTCATTGGAGACAGCTTTAACTTCATCCGCCAATGTAATCGGCGTAGAAATTAACGTACTCGTATCGCTATCAGGAAGCTTGTAGCGAATTTTCATGAAACCATATTCATCCGGATTGGCATTCACGACTGGCTCTGCTTTCGCCTCCTCAGCTTGCGCATAGCGAAGCGGATCAACGTTTTGAGACTTGGCACCCACAGGCGTAATCTCATAGAGCGCGGTTACCGTATGCCCTGCCCCTATGTCACCAGCATCAACTTTATCATTGTTAAAGTCTTCCTGTTTCAACGCGCGTGTTTCATAGCCAATCAGGCGGTATTCACTGACTAGACCCGGATTAAACTCAACCTGCAGCTTCACATCCTTCGCAATCGTAAAGAGCGTAGAACCTGCTTGCTCGACCAACACCTTACGCGCTTCTGATAGCGTATCGATATAAGCAGCATTGCCATTACCGTTCTGCGCTAGCTTCTGCATCAATTCATCATTGTAATTGCCACGCCCAAACCCAAGTACGGAAAGCGTCACACCTGTTTTACGTTTCTTTTCAACATAGCGTTTCAACTGATCAGGATCGGAAATCCCCACGTTAAAGTCACCATCGGTGGCAAGGATAACGCGGTTTACACCATCACTATTCAAGCTTTCCTCAGCCAACGCATAAGCCTGTTTAAGCCCTGCTCCCCCTGCCGTAGAGCCACCCGCATGAAGGCGATCAAGGGCAGCCAAAATCTTGCGCTTGTCTTTGACTTCAGTCGGCTCAAGCACAGTACCCGCACTGCCTGCATAAGCAACAATCGAAATCGTATCCGTTGGCTTGAGCGAATTGAGCAACAGCTTGAACGAATTGCGGAGCAGCGGCAGCTTGTTCGCCTGGTTCATCGAACCGGATGTATCAATTAAAAAGACAAGATTGCTGTCAGGCTGCTCGCTCTCTGCAAGTTCATAACCCTTGATGCCAATCGACATAAGCTTCGTACCTTCATTCCAAGGCGTAGGCATAATCGAGACATTAGCCTTGAAAGGCTGCGACTTATCCTTCGGGACTTCGTACTTATAATCAAAATAATTGATAAGCTCTTCAACCCGAACACTATCAGGATTTGGCATCTGATTATTATTAAGCGACGAACGCATAAAAGCGTAAGAGGCTGTGTCTACATCGACGGAGAAGGTTGAGACAGGTTCTGCTGTTACTGATTTAACTGGATTGGGTTTTACCTCTTCGAATTTGTCTCGGTTTTGCGCCTGCATATTTTGCGGCACGTGATCAAATATAAAACCGACTTTCCCTCTATAAGAACCTTCATGAAGAGGGGCGCCAGGTTTTTTAGCGTACTGTTTATTTAGTTTTTTGATAAAAGTTTCATGTTGCGGCGTTTTCTGTGTTGAAACAGAAGACTGGCTTCTTCCTACTGGCGAAAAGTACTCAATATGATCTGAATTAAGAGGAGTGTAAGTTTTTTTCGTACTGTCAGTAGGAACAGCTTCTATTTCAGGCTCCGCGACAACCTCAGGTTTAACATCGCCTCTGGTATCAATGGTTACTTCTTCGTCAATACTCGAAAGCTGAGGCTGATCATCCAGCGTCGTAAATTGAGAAATATTTGGGCCAACCATAACAAAGGCCAGCACTGCAAGGCTTGCGCCGCCCATTAAGGAATAACCAAATTTCGAATTAAGCGTTTTCATTTT
>CALAIO010000256.1 GCA_937923355.1 uncultured Rhizobiaceae group bacterium
GAGCCAAGCGATGTAATCACATCGACACCCGGCTCAACAAACATGTGCGCAACGCATCCCAAAAGGCCGTCGATCCCCTCGCCCACCATGACATTTTCATAACCGACCTTATAAAAATCAGCCAAGGCTTGTCGAAGATTATGATTGTCCGGGTCTGAATACTGCCATGAAAGATGTGATGCTTCGTTCATCGCTTCAATGGCTTTGGGCGATGGACCGAACCCGCTTTCGTTTGCACCCATTCTTGCGCGAAACATTATGCCAGATTGGCGCTCTTGTTCATCTGGCCCAACAAAGGGAACAATCGATGGTAGATCACGCACAACGGATGTAAAACGAATATCGGTATTTTTTGTCAAAGTTATTTCCAACCTATATTAAATCGTAATCTATATCATATTCTGCTGGTTATGAGTTTGAAACCTGCAAATCCAAAAAAGGCTGAAAATATTAAATTTATAGGTCGTTTTGCTTTTAGATAAAAAGAAGACATGTGTTTTGCTGAAAACAGCAACGCATAACCCGCGTGACAAATAAATGAAATAATCACACCTCCAATCACAAGCACAAAGCTAACCCATAATGGCGATGTTGGCGTTACGCCTAATGCAATCATTGCAGTCCAACCTATGACGGCTTTTGGGTTAGTTAGGTGAACAAAAAAGCCTGCTCGCCAAAGCTGAAAAGCGGTACCTGACTTAGTTTTCAGGTCTAAAGTTTCATCTTGTGGCGCTATTGCGCTCTTAAAAGACTTCCATGCAAGCCATAGAAGATATGCGCCACCTGCAATCTTTATCAGTATCAAAATATTAGAATATGAAACCAAAATTGCTGATATGCCTAGAGCAGCAGCAATAGCCCATACAGCTGAACCGCTAATTACTCCTAAAGTTATCCATAAGCCAGCTTGTCTGCCTTTTTCCATCGAAGTTCCGATAATCGCAAGAACAGCAGGTCCTGGGCTTAATGCTCCTACAGCGAGAATAGAAAACGCCAGCAGAATCCCAGAAAAATGTGCATTTTCTGTCAAAAACTCAAACATAACCGCCTCCTATGATTATTCTTTTATCAATACACCATGGAGCAGTCGATTTTCCAAGCTATTCCGTTTAAATTAAATTACTGATTCTTTTTAATTGATGTGGCCTATTCATGAGTGACGAAATCGATCTATTTTCTGCAACGCCAACGCCTGCTTCAAAACCAACTGAAGCGCCGAAGAAGGCAGCTAAATCAAAGACTGTAAAAGCTGAGGCTGGTGGCGATTATTCGGCTGCAGATATTGAGGTTCTTGAAGGTTTGGAACCCGTTCGCCGTCGCCCTGGCATGTATATTGGCGGTACTGACGAAAAAGCCATGCATCACCTCTTTGCGGAAATCATTGATAACTCGATGGATGAGGCCGTTGCAGGTCATGCAAACTGGATTGAAGTTGAACTGGGTGAAGACGGCTATCTTTCGGTCATTGATAATGGGCGTGGTATTCCCGTAGACCCGCACCCGAAGTTCAAAGACAAATCCGCCCTTGAAGTGATTATGACAACGCTTCACGCAGGTGGTAAATTTGACTCTGGCGCCTATGAGACCTCTGGCGGTTTGCATGGTGTTGGTGTTTCAGTGGTGAATGCCCTTTCAACGCATCTGGTGGTTGAGGTTGCTCGTAACAAAAAGCTCTACATCCAGGAATTTGAAAAAGGCCTTTGCAAAGGTGGTTTGCAAGATGGCGGTGATGTACATAATCGTCGAGGCACGAAAGTCTCGTTCAAGCCGGATGAAGAAATCTTCGGCAAGGGCTGCAAGTTTAATCCCGCAACACTTTTCAAAATGGCGCGCTCCAAAGCCTATCTTTATGGCGGGGTGGAAATCAGATGGACATGTGCGCCATCACTCATCAAAGAAGGCACAGAAGTTACTGAAAAAGCGGTTTTCCATTTCCCAGGCGGTCTTAAAGATTATTTGGAGGCCTCACTTACCAAAGCGCATAAAGTTACAACCGAACCCTTTGCGGGAAAATCAGACAAATCAAGCGGCCATGGCTCTCTTGAATGGGCCGTGACATGGCATGGTGATGATGGATTTGTCAGTTCATATTGTAACACTATTCCTACAGGTGATGGCGGAACACACGAAGCTGGTTTTCGTATTGCACTTACGCGCGGTTTGAAATCTTATGCAGAGATTGTTGGTAATAAAAAAGGTTCGATGATTACCACTGATGATGTCATGACATCAGCTGCGGCCATGCTTTCAGTCTTTATTCGTGAACCGGAATTTGTCGGCCAGACCAAAGATAAGCTAGCGACCGTAGAAGCGCAAAAGATTGTTGAAAATGCTATTCGCGATCCGTTTGACCATTGGCTTGCCGGCTCCCCTCAACAGGCAAACAAACTGCTTGAATGGGTGATTGATCGCGCAGAAGAGCGCATGCGTCGTCGCAAGGAAAAGGAAATAAATCGCAAGTCTGCAACGCGCAAATTACGCCTACCTGGAAAACTTGCTGATTGTTCTGCCAATGCCAAGGGCGGCACAGAGCTCTTTATTGTGGAGGGTGATTCTGCGGGTGGCTCAGCCAAACAAGCACGTAACCGTGTTAATCAGGCTATCCTGCCCTTGCGCGGTAAAATCCTTAACGTTGCCAATGCAGGTCGTGACAAGTTAGCAGCAAACCAGCAGCTTGCCGATCTTATTCAAGCATTAGGTGTTGGGACACGTTCCAAATACCGCGATGATGATTTGCGTTATGACCGCATCATTATTATGACTGATGCCGATGTTGACGGAGCGCATATTGCCTCCTTGCTCATCACATTCTTCTTTCAAGAAATGCCTGACCTAATCCGCGAAGGTAAACTTTATCTCGCCATTCCACCGCTCTATAAAATCAGCCAAGGCGGTAAGACGCTTTATGCGCGCGATGATGCACACCGCGAAGAGCTAATGAATACCGAGTTCACGGGTAACAAAAAAGTCGAGATTGGCCGATTTAAAGGCCTAGGCGAGATGATGCCAGCCCAACTTAAAGAAACCACGATGGATCCCAAAAAGCGCCAGATGCTTCGAGTGGAAATTCCTGAGATGGATGAAAATCTAACCTCCAAGACTGTTGACCAGCTTATGGGCAACAAACCCGAAGCGCGTTTCAAGTTTATCCAGGAAAACGCAGAGTTTGCTGAAGGTGAAATGCTGGATGTTTAAAACAATCGATTAACGGTAAAAACCTTGTCTTTATTGACTTTTGCATCAGTTTCCCCTACGCAACGCATGATGGGGTTGAAACAATTTCAGCGTTAGGGCGTTACTTCAATAGAGAAGTACCAAAACACAATCGAAAGATATCTCCAAAACATGAGTTTTGAAACACTGGGTCTAAGCGACAAAGTATTGGAAGCAGTAAAAGCTTCTGGTTATACCGAACCTACACCAATTCAGGCACAAGCCATTCCACACGTTATGCAGCGACGAGATGTTCT
>CALAIO010000257.1 GCA_937923355.1 uncultured Rhizobiaceae group bacterium
ACGGTTGCCTTTGGCGCTGTTGGCCAGGGTGACAGGCTTGAAATGACCGTTATCGGGTCACCAGTGAATACGTCTGCCAAACTTGAAAAGCATAACAAGGTTCTAAAATCTGATTGCATTATTTCCCGTAAGACCTGGGACAATGCAATCGAGGAGGGTTATGAACCAAAACTGGAAACAGAGTTTCTTGATACTGTTGTTGACGGTATTGAAGGTTCCAAGTCGATTGTAGTTCTGAAACTCTAGGTTCTGAACCTAAATACGCCAGTGTCCCACAGTATCAAGATCTAGATTGCTCTGCTGTGAATACGCTCTCGTCTGATGTAAACGCGTATTGGCTTTAGGCATTATTCCCCTTGGCTACAAAATATAAATGTATTGCAAGGAGTGCCACCTGAAACTCCATGCCGCCGAGTGGATGTGTCTCGCTTGGGGCAAAGTTCCACTGTCCCCAATGCACAAGATATATTGCGCCAACAAGAATGCCTGCACCCGTTAATGCAGAAGCTCTGGTTAGCAGATCACCAAATTTGGTGGCTAATAATCCGCCCACCAGTAATGCAATCGGTGCCAATACTTCTAAAACAGATACGACAATCCATAAGGCATAAGGCACGCCAAATTTTTCCGCTCCTCCTCCAAGGTCACCAAACTTTGCCAAACCGTGAAAAATAAATGTAGCTGCAACAGACAATCTTAAAAGCCAGTGCGCGTGTGTTGAATTGTATGCGATGTTAGTCATCAATATTTTCCTTTGATTGTCTTATTTTTCAATACCCTGGTCTTTGAGTTTTGCAGATGCCTTTTTGCCAATAAGGTATGTGATGCCCAGCGTTGCCAGAATGCCAACCGCTAAAAAGACATATTTTAAAGTCGAGGCATTATCGTTGGTTGATGCAAGATCACCCGTAAAGGAGCCTATCCAGACATATAAAAGGGCACCAGGCATTATGTCGAAGAAAGTTGCTGTGATGTAGGGGATGAATTTGACTGATGTAGCGCCAAGCATCCAGTTTTGCAAAGAGAAAGGTACCGCAGGTGAAAGCCTTAAAAGCCCCACGATTTTCCAGCCGCTCTCGCCGATTGCTTCGTCAATAGCTTTAAATTTATAATTGCTTCCAAATTTTTCAGAAATAAAATCACGCACGAGATAACGACTGGTTAGAAATGCAATGGCTGAGCCTGTTGTTGCGCCCAATATCACAAGTGGAAATGCCCAAAGGCCATATGCCAAGCCACCAGCGAGTGTCAGCAAAATACCAGGAACCAGCAATACTGTGCTTAACGCGTAGATTATTACGTAAAGAATGACACCAAAAGAACCTAATCCTTCCAGCCATGTTTTATAGGCTTCTGCCCAGTCTTGTATGGGAATGAAAAAACCTGCGACAATCGCAATAATGACAAAGGCTACTATAACAGCGGGCTTTAACCAAGAGTATGATGTTTCTGAGTTTGAATACTCTGCAGAATGTGATTTGGTCATAATTTGCTTTCTCTATGAGACTCATGACCTAATGTATTGTTTGCAGTATCGTTCCCTCACTTTGTTGTGAGGTTCAATCAGTAAATGATTTTACTCAAATACGATTTGTGGTCTTGCGCCAGAAACACTCTCAAGCTGTGAGATAATTTCATTTGCAATCTGCTTGTAAATTAGTGCGTGCGGCCCTTCAGGGTTTGAGACAGTGACAGGTGTGCCCCTGTCAGAATTACTTCTGATATCCATATGCAGAGGCACTTCGCCAAGGAATGGGACGCCAATGCGTTCCGCTTCAGAGCGTGCACCACCATGACCAAAAATATCAGATTGTTCGCCGCATTTCGGGCAGATAAACGTACTCATGTTTTCGATTAAGCCGAGGATTGGCACTTCAACTTTTTTGAACATGTTAAGACCCTTGCGCGCATCAATAAGAGCAATGTCTTGAGGGGTTGATACAATCACTGCACCGGCAAGCGGTACTTGTTGCGACATTGTCAATTGCGCGTCACCTGTTCCAGGTGGCATGTCCACGACGAGCAAATCAAGCTCACCCCAAGCAACTTCACGCAGCATTTGAGTCAGTGCAGAAATCACCATGGGACCGCGCCAAATCATTGGTGTTTCTTCTTCAACCAAAAAGCCCATGGACATAACCTTGATGCCGTAACCTTCAAGTGGAGAAAGAATTTTACCTTCGACAGTTGGCTTTTCTTTTAAGCCCATCATGCGCGGCATGGAGGGGCCGTAAATGTCTGCATCAAGCAAGCCCACCTTTAGGCCTGTTGAAGCAATGGCCAAAGCCAAATTGACCGATGTTGTAGATTTGCCAACGCCACCTTTGCCGGAAGCAACTGCAATAATATTTTTGATGCCCGGAACGCCTGCCTTGCCGCCACCTGTTGGTGGTGTAGTTGGCGCTGGTTTAGCTGCTGGAGCTGTTGAACCTGGCCTGCGTTCTGCGGTCAAGACAGCGGTTACTTTTTTAATGTTACCTAATTCAGAAACAGCCTTTTCTGCGGCTTCTCTTAGAGGCTCAAGTTCCTGCGCGCGTTCAGCGGGTACATTGATTGAAAAGATTACCTTGCTTTCATTTACAAGGACATTTTCAACCATCCCTAATGAGACAATATCGCTTTTTAGGTCTGGCCCTTTCACTTTTGAAAGTTGAGCCAAGACGTCTTTACTGGTTACTTCTGACATTGGGATATCCGCTTAGAGAACTCTTTTATTTCAAATAGGTTCTCTAGCGGCATTTGCCAAGCTTATTTACCCTAGAAAAGTTTAAAACCTTTTTTTGGTGGCTCTTTATCAGGGTGTGGGCCAGGATCATCGGGTCTGCGCTTGAGCGGGAAATCGACTGTATTGTCAGCATTATCTTTTTCAGGTTCCGCAGCCAATTTGTTTGGCATGACTTCATCTTGAGGTGCTGATTCTTCTGATGCAGTCTCAGTCTTTTCTTCGTTGTCATTTTGAGGCTCGGGCTGTTCTGCTTCGCTCTCATCTTTTTCTGAAATTTCTTCAGGCTCATCTGCTTTGGTCGCTGCAACGACGCTTGCGGCAGCTGCAGCTGTTGCTGCCGTTTTTGCAACAACTTCCTCGGATGATGTTTCAGAACTTTCCTGGCTCTCTTCTTTATCCGCTTCTTCGGTTTCATCTGCTGTAATCACTACAGCATCCTCAACGTCTTCAACTTCAGGCTCTTCACTTTCCAATTCTGTTTCAACAACAGGATTAATAGGAACTGCTTCTGCTTTCAGTTCTTCAAGCGTCATGACAGAAGCTGTGTCATTGCCTAATTGCTGTACGGGTACTTTCCATTCAAAGGCATCTATTTCGCCATCGATGGGTGAAACTGGCAACCATTCATCTGAAACATAATTGCCTGCAACCCAAGCTGGATCTGCTGGTGCGCGCACTGCACGTGCAAGCCAGTCGCGCATACGGCCTTTATCGCCATGCTGGCCTTCTTCAATGTCGGCCATAAGAAGATAAGCGCGTTCGGTCGGGTTTGAAGTTAAAATTGATTCCAGTGCGTCGCGGGCTTCCTGCCATTCGGTTGCATCGATGGCGGCAACGGCAAGTGCCAATTTGCTTTCCGGATTATCTGGTTTGAAGGAAGCCAGTTTCTTGGCACGTTCCAGACGCTCCTGAACAGATGCACCTGAGCTGATAGCCGCATATGCTTCTGCAAGCTCTGGATGAGGTTCTGTCTTCCAGGCTGCTTCGATGATTTTTGTTGCTGTCTTTGGATCGCCCAAACGCGTAGAGACACGTGCAAATGTTGTTGCAGCAGGAACCAAATCTTTTGCCAGTTTGTGCGCTTCTTTTGAAAGTTTAAGTGCGTAATCCGGATTTTCAGCCTCTTTTGCCATAGCCTTACCGGTCAGCAGGACTGCACGTTGTCTTTTTGCTGCAAGTTTATCAATCAGGCCTGCCGAACGATTGGAATCGAGTGTGCGAATGGCAGCATCCCAATCCCCATCGCTTGCTGAATAGCGTAGTTTGGCGTTTCCTGCCCATGGCAATGACGCATCAGTTTTTGCAGCCTCTTCCGCATAATGTCTTGCAGCTTCAGGCTCACCCTGGCGTTCTGCTTCAAGGAAAAGCCCGCGCAGTGCTACCATTTTTGTTGAATCGTCTTCCAGCATTGTTTTGAAGTTTTCGCGCGCTTCATCGCGCTTGCCTTCAAGAATTGCCGTTTGTGTTCCCAATAAAGCAACTAGAGGCTCTTGACCGAGCAGGCGCTTGCTTTCTTTGGTTAGCTTTCTGGCAGTGCTCGCGTCGCCTGAACTTGCAGCGATCAGCCCTTGTGAAAGTGCCTTGTAACCTTTTTCGCGTTTGCGATTATCAAAGAATCTCGACAGCATGGATGGCGCACCGAAAAGGGTGCGCAGAATGCTCCAGATAACCATGATTGCAATGATCAGCCCAACCAGCAATGTGAAAGCCAGGGTAAGCGGGATGCCGACTTCTTCGCCAGGGCGACCCATTTGTGCGGCGAGCCATTCCCATTTTAAGAATATGGTTCCAGGATTATCCGCAACCCAGGCAAATAAAATGCCCAAACCAAGGACGACCAGAAGAAATACTAAAAAACGAAACATTCGAAGAAATCCTTGTGCGAGTTAGCCCGCTTCTGCAGTTAATTTTTGATTGAGTGCATTTTGAAGGCCAAAGGCTTCAATGCGTCCATTGAGTTGGTCAAGCCACGCAGCGCCATTTTCACGGACATCTGCTGGCAGTGTTTCCCATTCAGCTTTTGCCTGGGACAGATTATCTGCTTCTACATTGGCTTTTACGCGAGATAAAATGGCAAGCGGTGTATCACCCTCTTGCGGGCCGCTTGTTCTGAATGAAACCATGTTTTGTGCATTTGCCCAAAAACGTTCGGTAATGCTTCCGTCTTTTGCAGGTGCATTCGGATTTTGCACTGTATCTATCAAGGCATCAAGATTGGTAATCAGTTCCTTGCGTGAAGCGATGCCACTTGCGTTTAATGCTTCAAGACGTTGTGTTTCAGGCGTTTCACCAATTAATGCCTTTACAGAAGAAATTGGCAGGCTAAGCGGATCGTCATTTTCAAGTGCTGTTGCCAGCGCATTAACGGCGACAGATTTTGCTACCTTTTCGCTGGCTTTAACGGATGCAACCGTGTCGTTCAGTGTTTCTGATTGCTCTGTCAGACCGCTTATGGTCGTTGAATTGGTTTCCGCAGTTTGTTTCAAGCTCGCAACCGATGTTGCAATGCCTGAGACTTGAGTCTCAAGCGAGTTGATTGAACCTGATAGCGCGTCCAGTGCAGGGTTTTTGGAAACAGAACTAGAAACTGTTGCCAAATCTGCTTCTAACGTTTCAAGACGTTTATCAAGTGCTGATATGGCGGTAGAAAGCGCAACGGGGGATGTGTTGCTGCCATCTGCGGCTGAAGCCGTAATTTCTGCAAGCGAGTTGTTTACAGCAGCAAAGCCTTCTTCAAGCGTTGCGATTTTTCCGTTTAATTCTTCCGACCCACTGGTTGCGCCAGAAAGTTCTGAAACTGTTGTTTCCAGCGATGACAGTTTTTGATTTATCGGGCTTAAATCGACGCTTGATGATGCGCTGCTTTGTTTTAGCGCTTCTATTTCTGCCCGAAGTGCATCCAGTTGAGCATTGTCCACGCTTTGTGTTTGTGAGCCGCCGTAAAAATTGCCGATGATTGGCAGTTCGCGTGCGCCCTCCCAAAGGCCAATGGCGCCAAAACCAACCAGCGCAGCCACGCCGCCCATAAAGGCAGACGTTAACTTGCCAAAGAAAGAACCGGATGATTTTTCTGGCTTTGGTGTAGCAGCAGCTGTTTCTTTAGGGGTTGGAGAAGCCGGTTTTTCTTCAGTTTTCTTTGATTCAGGCTTTTTAGCTTCTGTTTTAGGTACAGAAGTTTTCGCTTCATCAGCTTTATTGGTTGATGTTTTATCTGAGGCGTTGGGGCGTCCGAAGTTTTGCGTTTTTGCAGCAGGTTTTGTTTCTGCCTTTGCATCTTTGGCAACTTCCTTAGCATCCAGATCAATAGTTGCCGGTTTTTTTGCCTGAGTTGAACTTCGTCTTGCGCCAGTTGGCTTCGCTTTAGAGGCCATTATTACTATCCTGTTTGAGCTGATATTGTTTTCATTATAAATGTTCGATTACAGTTATGCGAGTCTGGATTGCTTTACGCAAGGTAATTTATTGCATTTTTATTCAATTATGGTTTTCAAACCTTAATTGATGAGAGCAATCATCTCGTTTTCTTTCGGTGATTGTGCTATTAAAATGTCTTTCCAATCAATAAGTTCCAAAGGTTTTGATGCCTGACTTGATATACTGATCAAAGTACATTCTTTCAATTCTTCAATCATATGACTGGACTTTATCAGTTTTGCCAAATGTTCTGAACTTAAAGCTGAATAGGTAAGGATAGCCCCATGCCTAACTGCTGATATTGCCTGTGTTAATTGCTCCCTATTGGGTGTTACAGGTCTTGCCTGATAAATATCGACGGTTTCAACATCTATTTTATAAGTCGCAAGCGCCTTTTTTATGTCAAAACTTTTGTCTGGTGTTGAGAGATAAAGCATTTTGCGATCTTCAAGTTTCATCGTGCTCATTAAATCTGTAAGCGCTGCGCCACCACCATTGGCAGAATAGGTTTCTTTAAAACCCAGCCTTTGTGCGGCTTTTTCAGTTTTCTCGCCAACACAAAAAGCAGGCATATCAGGAACTGGAAGTTTCCAAGCTCTGGATTTTAAAACATCAACAGCGTTTTTGCTGGTGAATATAATGCCATCATAGTTTTTCTCAGGAATGTTGTTTTGCGTATCAACCACTTCGAAAACGGGTAACACAATTGCTTCATGGCCTTTTTTGGCCAGATTAGCTGCAGTTTGACTGGCTGCAGGTTCAGCTCTTGTGATTAAAACTTTCATCGGGTTTTATGCCCA
>CALAIO010000258.1 GCA_937923355.1 uncultured Rhizobiaceae group bacterium
TTCCAACCTGGTAATATAAGAAAGCAACGCGCAAATGAGCGAATACCTCATGCCAGCATTATTTGTGATATTACTCTGGTGGTCTTCCACCGGAGCAATATTGTGGCTTGCGCGCGGCACTGACAAACAAATGAAACCAAGACTCATGATTATGACATTAATCTGCGCCTTGGGTTTTAGCGGCCTCATCATTAGCACAGCCTATACGGAAGTATGGGCGGTTTATTTAGCCTTCGTTTCCACCCTGATCATTTGGGGCTGGGTCGAGTTTACATTTCTGGCTGGTCTTATTACTGGTGGGACAAATAGAACTTGCCCGCAAAACATTGATGAGACGAGCCGATTTGTTCATGCGTTTAAGGCGATAAACTATCATGAATTTACACTACTTGGCGCACTGATCGTTATCGGCCTCATTGACATGACCGGCGGCACTGCCATGGCTTCCAAAACCTTTGCCTGCATGTGGTTGATGCGCATTGGTGCGAAGTTTGCAATCTTTTCCGGTGTGCCAAAATTATCCGTTGATATGATGCCAGAGCGACTTATTTATCTTCAATCTTATTTCAGAGCCGATCGCATTGGGTGGGGATTTTGGGGATCCATAATCGGGTGCAGTATCTTTTTTGCTTCAGGACTGTATGCACTTTTCAATGTTGATTATGGCGCAGTTGCTCAAACACAAATAACCATGCTTACCGCGCTTGTTGGACTTGCGGTGCTTGAACATTTTTTCATGGTTTTACCCGTGGCAGATTCCAGACTTTGGAGCTGGGCAATGCCAAAACGTAAAATCAAAACAAACAAAAGCAAATCGCAAGCGCGAATTGCTGCAGAATAATAGGCTTGCAAAATAGCAAGCAGGACTGGGAGACCAAAATGAACTTTGAAGATGAATTCGCCAAGCAGCTGGATGCCTTGAAAGAAGCGGGCAACTATCGTGTGTTTGCAGACCTGGAACGCCACAAGGGGCAGTTTCCATCAGCCACACGTTATGATGACGGCGGTGTCAGCGATGTAACCGTTTGGTGTTCGAATGATTATCTCGGTATGGGGCAACATCCCGACACGCTCGGTGCCATGCACGATGCCCTTGAAAAATGCGGTGCTGGCGCAGGTGGCACGCGCAATATATCGGGCACGAACCATTTTCATGTATTGCTGGAAGAAGAACTTTCAGATCTACACAACAAAGAAGCCGCACTGTTGCTTACTTCAGGCTATGTAGCCAACTGGGCAGCACTCTCAACACTGGGTGCACGCCTTCCTAATTCGGTTATCTTGTCAGACAGTGACAATCACGCATCGATGATTGAGGGCATTCGCCATTCACGTGCCAATAAAACCATTTGGAAGCACAATGATGTTCGCGACCTGGAGCGTAGACTTGATGATTGTGATCCCAATGCTGCCAAGATTGTAGCCTTTGAATCGGTTTACTCCATGGATGGTGATATTGCACCGATCGCAGAGATTTGTGACGTGGCTGAGCGTTATGGCGCGATGACATATCTTGATGAAGTACACGCGGTTGGCCTTTATGGCCCACGCGGCGGCGGCATTGCCGAGCGCGAAGGCCTGATGGACCGCCTCACCCTAATCCAGGGTACATTAGGCAAGGCATATGGTGTCATGGGCGGATATATAACAGGCTCAAGAAACCTGATTGATTTTGTGCGTTCATTCGCTTCAGGCTTCATCTTTTCGACTGCACTGCCCCCTGCTCTAGCAGCTGGTGCAACAGCTTCCATTAAGCATTTGAAGCAAAGTGATATCGAACGTTATCAACAACGTCATAATGTCAGAATTCTAAGAGAAAAGCTTAATGCTGTGGGTGTGCCCCACATGCAAAATGATAGTCATATTGTTCCTGTGATGGTGGGTGACGCGAAAAAGTGCAAATTCATTTCCGATCTACTTCTGGATCAATATGGAATTTATGTTCAGCCGATCAA
Source organism: uncultured Rhizobiaceae group bacterium (assembly GCA_937923355.1). The sequence continues at coordinate 1,956 of CALAIO010000258.1, forward strand.
TTATCCAACAGTTCCTGAAGGTACAGAACGCCTGCGCATTACGCCTTCTCCAGTTCACACGGAAAAAGACATCATGCACTTGGTGGACGCCCTTTCTGAGCTCTGGTCACAATGTGCGTTATCGCGCGCAGTTGCATAGTGCTTGAGGAATATTTAAAAGAATATTGTTATGCTAGATGAAGTTTTATACCTGACACCTGATGCGCCTGATGGTCCTGATCAAGAAGCCATGGATGCGTGCGAATTATCACCTACAAATCCGCCTATCATGATACCCGGGATCAATGCGGACGATACGCTTTATCCTATAGAAAAAATCCAGGCACATATTGAAGGTGCGCATCATATGGCGCTTTCAGTGTTCATTTTTGATGGTGATGAACTTCTTATTCAGCGCCGAGCCTTTGAGAAATATCATTGCGGCGGCCAGTGGGCGAATACGTGTTGTACGCATCCCCATTTTGGCGAAGATATTGAAACGGCTGCGCACCGAAGACTGACGGAAGAACTTGGTTTCACGGTTCCGGTTGAAGAAAAACTTATTGTTGAATATTCAGCCAATGTGGGTGGCGGGCTTTGGGAACGCGAGCGTGTTCACATGTTTAGAGCTGATGTCAAAAAAGAGGACATCAAGGAAAACCTGAACCCTGAAGAGGTTTGCGAAATTAAATGGGTTACTGGTGAAGCCTTAAAAAAAGACATGGCCAGAAGTCCTGCTGATTATACACCGTGGTTCAGAATTTATCTTAATCGTTATCCTGATTTGAATTTCTAAAGTTTTCAGCCCAGAATTTTTTTACTCCGCTTGCCTTTGGAATGAGCTTAGGCACCTGCTTTTGATAGCTTCGGTATTCATTGCCAAATCGAATGAGCAAATCTCTTTCCTCAAGCCATACGATTAATAACAAGCCAGCGATTGAAAGCAGTCCCATCAAATAACCGCCCGCGTAATTGCTCATCATGCACCACCCGGCAATACCGATAGCTACCATCAGATATCTTGGGTGTCGTACTATCGCAAAAGGCCCGTCCTGAATAAGCTCGATCTTTCGATTTGTTACCTCCGGGACGCCAGCAAATGTTTTGAAATCGAGATGTTTTTTCACCGGTCGCCAAAGGGCAAAAGAAGCGATGTATATGAGAGCGCCTGATGAAAACAGCAGCAGGTTGAACCCCAGATCAGAACCCAAGATTTGCTGACGATATGACCAAGATAAAAGCACAACAATTAGTATAAAAAAGCCTGCAAATGAATATGCCATTTCCGGACTGCGCTTGCGCCATTGTTTTGAGCCACCATGAATGACCACCCAGAAGGTGATGACCACAGGCATGATGACAATCAGCACAAGGCCTAAAAAATATCGAAATTCATCCATGCTAAAATGACCTGTCAAAATACACTTCAAGAGCTATATTATTTTGCATGATATCATGTCCGATGTTATATTGAAGCTTAAAGATAATATAATTGATTCAATGTGTTAAATAATATGAATGACCCAACGATTCAGCAAATAATCGAAGGTATGCCTTCACGCTTCAATCCACTGGCGGCACCTGGAATTGATGCAGTTTTGCAGTTCAAGCTTTCAGGCGATGAAGGTGATATTTTCTTTGCGAAGATACAAAACGATCAATGTGAGTTGCATAAAGGCGAACATGAAAACCCGACACTCACCCTTAAAATGTCTGCCAGCACCTATGTTGATATGGTCATGGGTCGCATTACCGGGCAGGAAGCTTTTTTTAAACGTAAGCTTTTTTACCAAGGCCCAATCGCCTTGGCAGTGAAACTAAACAGGTTTTTCAAACCACCAGAATTCAGCTGATTTTTTATTCACTTATAGACATAAAAAAGGCACCTAATCAGGTGCCTTTTTTAACTCTTATATCCTCTATCACTTAGCGGATATTGGTACCACTTTCGTGCAGCACGCCATGCTTGATTGCCCAGGCTGACCAATCATCAACGACTGTACCTGTTAGCAAGATGCCGATACCACCAGTCAATGTTGTCAGCATTGCAAACCACCATGCCCAGCGGTGAATGGATTCCATGGTAGCATTAAAGCCCATGGTCCATCTCCAGAACAACGCTGCACGCTCAGATGCTGTACCTCGATTGGTAATTTGCTCAATCTCGCGCTCACCACCGTAGCGGCTTACTGCAAGAATGGTTGCACCGTGCATCGCAAATAAGAGCGCTGAACCGTAAAGGAACACAATCGATAATGCGTGGAATGGATTATAAAACAAGTTGCCGTAAATCAGAGAGAAGTTGTTTGTCCAATCCAAGTGCGAGAACACACCATATGGCACTGCCTCACTCCAACTGCCCATGAGCACTGGGCGAATAAAGCCAAGTACAAGGAACAACCAGATGGCAGATGCAAAGGCGATTGGAATGTGCATACCAAGACCTAATGCTTTCGCACGTCGATAAGTTCTTAACCACCATGTCAAAACGCTGACGGTCAGGAAGAAGCCCACAATCATGAACCAGCCACCTTCTTGTAGTGGCGGCAGGACTGAAAGACCATATTTAGGCGATGGCGGATCCAGCGACAACCAGAAAAGCTGTCTTACAAATTGTACAGGATCATAATCAACCTGTGCCCAAAAATTCAGACCGATAATATTGAAAGCCAATAGGAACGAAATCAGCGAAATCACTCCCAGGGTTCCCAGATAGATAGGCCCGATTTGCGCATTACCTATTTTACCAGCCCAATAGTTCAGTGAACCTTTGCCAATTCTTGGGTCATCGCCTCTTGGTAGAGGGATGCCCATTTCTGGTTCTCCTTGTACCTGAATGGCTGTGAAGATGTTTTGATATTCTTTCATGACTCATCTTCTCCTTATTCGTCTAAATATGGCAGATCGCCAATTTCGCGCACCAAATCATCCTGAGGGAAGACCGGCAATTCAAGCCACCATGACCACCAGTCGCTCCAGGCATCTTCCCAGAAAGGACCAGAGATGATGATACAAACGGCACTCCAGAATACGGCCATCAAAGCTAGGAACAGACCGACACGGTGAATGCCGAGTGTACCTACTGAGTAACCTATAAAGTCTCTGAAATATGTATCTTCATGTTCAGGTGTTTTTACTTCTTGCCCAGCGCCTGGATTGGTTGATGAAAGCACCAAACCACCATGCAGCGCGAGCGCAAGTGTTGTCGTAAAGAAGAACGTAATCGCAATCATGTGCGCCGGATTGTAATGGAAATTACCATAGGCATAACCAACGTTATTTACCCATTCAAGATGTGAGTAAATGCCATATGGGAAACCGTGCGACCAGCCTGATTCACCGCCATCCTTGATATACATCAAAATAGGGCGGAAAATATTCAGGGTTACGAATGCGAGTATCGCAATACTGAAAGCGAAAGGAACGTGATATCCCATTCCGAGCTTTCTGCAAATCTCAACCTCACGTAATGCCCATGATATAAAGGCAAATGTTCCGCAGAAGGTTATGATTTGCCATAGGCCACCTTCTTTCATTGGCGCCATGGATAATCCATATTCGGCAGCAGGCGGGCTGATATTAATCTGCCATATATTCCAGGTATCACCCAGTGCAGCACCATAAATAATCAGTGCCGTACCTAAGGTTGCAAAAAATATTGTTAGGACACCGAAGAATCCTACATAAAAGGGTCCTGCCCAAAAATCGAACAGGTCACCACCCAGTAACGTGCCTCCACGGACACGGTATTTTCGTTCGAAGCTTAATAAGGCCATGGGCCATCTCCAAAAAGTGTTTTATTTCGTTTAGGTTTTCAGCAGGCGGAAGAAATAATTCCGCCTGCTGAGATTGGTAGTGACATCACCCAATCAGCTTTTCAGCTGGCATAACTTCAGAAACTGAAGCTAATGAGTTTACGTCAAACCAGTTGTAGCGCTCAGTGCTTAGCAAGATGAAGTGAATCAAAATTGCAAGCGTGAACAAAAAGACAGCCAATGCTACTAGCACGCGTCGCGGATCGAAAAAGAGCCAGATTTTATACATGATTCATTTTCTCCTTAAACAAGCGCTGAAATCACAGATGAAATATTTTCCATCAGTGAAGACGTTGTTGCACTGCCATCATTGTAGAGCCACGGACGCCATAGGTGCACAAGAACATGTGCGCCAAAAGCCCAACCTGTAAAAGCGATAGTGCTTTTCATGAAGATCCTGTGGAACTCACGAGCCTCACCACTGGTTAAACCAGTCATGGACCCAGTTTCGGGACTAGCCATATAAACCTCCTAGTCTCAGCCTTTCGGCCATTACCGCGAAACAACCCTGCGGCCAGGTTTGGTTCACTTGAACCAATATTTCTCCAAGGTTAAGTGGAGAAATCTCGAAGAACTAAACGATAAAATCGTCTAGTATTTGAAAGCGTACCCAACGACCGCATGCGCAGTTTGTTTGGCTTCTTTCCAAATGGATTCAGGAAATTTCTTCCCTGTTAACTTTGCAAAACCCAGTGCAACCAATGCAACAAACATAAGCAAGGCAACGAGTGCATTGCGAAGGACAGTCTCGCCCATTGTTGCGCTGTGCGCTGGAGTTGTTCTCTCAAAATCAGTTACTGACATTTGTATTCCTCCTGATTGAATTCTTGATTAGAAAAGCCATCACGCGACCTTTCTAGAAATTGTATTGCTTGAAGCCATGACGCGATCAGCGGTGACGCGTTCTTCGCCCTTTTCAAAAGCATCTTGCTCAACCTTGTCCCGCAAGGTTTTTGCAGCCGAGATACGAACGAGAATAGGCTCTTTGTCGATGACTTCATCGAGTTTGACGCGCGCATCACTATCCCAAGGCAAGGTATTTTTTGCCTGTGCCGGGGAAGCTTCCGCTGTTGCGTCCATCTGGCTTTGAAGCGGCAAGATATTGAACAGCACATCAAAGAGTGAGTTACAGATTTCCTGTATTAGATAGCTTGCACCCGAATAGCCCATGAATGGCGTCCCGATGTGTCTTCTAATCGCTGCACCTGGAAATGATGCGGGCATAAAGGTTGACCGTGAGCCCTGATCTGCCAAGTACATGCGCTCATTATAAGAACCAAAAACGATCATCGGTGCTTTTTCAGCCAGTAAATCTTGCACTTCCTGATTGTCTGTTTTCTTTCCTGCAACGCGTGAAACTGCGAAGCTACATGGCATGCCCATTTCTTCCTCAAGAAAGTTTTTCATGCCTCGAGCGTAAGTATCATTTGCAACGATCGCAAAGCTCACTGTACCCAAGAAGTCCTGAGTAACCGATCGCCACAAATCCCACATTGGTTTTAATGTTGTGTGCTTTTCCTGCTCGATGAACGGTTCAGGATCCAGTCCCAACATATCTCCCAGTTTTCTCAGGAAAGCCGTTGTAGAATGAATACCCATGGGCGCTTGTAAATATGGTCTGTCGAGTGCTTCGCAAAGCAGTCTGCCAAACTCACGATACATACAAACATTGGCTTCTGCTTGTGGTAGTTTATTGATATCAGCCAAGTGAGAACCGAGCGGGAATGTCATATTCACCTCGGCACCAATGCCTTCTATCAGTCGGCGTACCTCGGCCAGATCAGACGGCATGTTAAATGTGCCATACATTGGGCCAATAATATTGACCTTGGGTTTTTCGCCTTCCTTACGCTCCTTAAGGGCAGGTACTCTGCCCTTCTTTGGACCAAACTCAGTCCAGAGCCACTTGAGGGCGCGATCAGCAGATTGCCACTGATCTTCATCGATTGTGCGGGGAAGGAAACGCTGAACATTAGCGCCTTCTGGTGTTACACCACCGCCAATCATTTCTGCAATGGAACCAGTGACTACCACGGCGGGAAGATCAGGATCGAGTGTTTTGCGAGAACGTCGCATGGCACCCTCTGTACCGTGTTGGCCAAGTTCTTCTTCTCCAAGACCCGTCACTACGATGGGAAGCTCATGAGGGGGTAAGGCATCCGTATAGTGAAGGACCGAAGTCACTGGTAAGTTTTCGCAACCAACCGGACCATCGATGATTACCTGCAATCCCTTGATTGCGGTAAAGGCATAAACGGAACCCCAGTAGCCACCAGCGCGGTCGTGATCAAGTATCAATGTCATGATCCAACGGCCTCCCCTGAGTCTACTGCATTAGCTGCGCGCGCCGCTTTGGCTGCATATTTCTTTTTAAATTGTGGGCGATCTTCTGGCATTTTTTCCCATACGCCTGCGGTATAGCCTGTACCAACGCCTTCAAAAAACTCTGTCATCGTTTCAAAACGAGACTTGTTTGCCATGGCTGTGTTAATCACTGTCGCCAGAGAGCCCGCGCCTGCTGGTCCCATCAAAGGACGCGCAGAAATCAGATTGGTGAAGTAAAGTGCCGGAATGCCTTTTTCCTTGGCTTTTTGAACAACAGGCGTTGTTCCTATGGCAAGGTCGGGATCAAACTCTTCCATTGCCGCGCAATCATCTTCAAGGGAAGCACGGAATTTGACATGTACGCCTTTTGATTCAAGCCAGACACGATCATCTTCTGACCAACGCGTTGCAGGACAAGCTGTGCCGACATAACGAACATCAGCGCCACTCTCAATCAACAAGCGTGCAACCAGCAATTCAGAACCTTCATAGCCTGAAAGCGTGATACGACCGTTGATGGGGGTTGCAGATAAAACTTCCCTTATTGCTGGCAAGAACATGTTCTTTGCCTTGGAAATATCAGCTTCGCTGACGTTACAGCTCTCGCCAATTTTTTGTAGCCAAGCTTCAGTCCCATCAACACCAACAGGGGCAGAACCAACAACTTTTTTGCCAATCGCCTCAAACTGACGAACTGATGCAGTGTAGAAAGGGTGGATTGCAGCAACTGCACCACAATCAAGTGCTGAATAAAGCTCGCGCCACTCACGTGTTGGCACAACGGTTCCCGCTTCAAGTCCCATCGGCTCCAGCATGGCGCCAATACCCATTGGATCAGCAGGGAACATTTCACCCAACATGGTAATGCGTGGCTTACCACTTGCAGACTTGTTTTCAGGTGCTTGAACAGGGCCTGCTGCAACTTCGTCACGAGCGTATTTTAACATAGCGCCTGCAAGAACATCTTTAGCTTCTGCATGCGTAGGAATGCCAAACCCTGGAACGTCAATTCCGACAATGCGAACACCATCAATCGACTTTGGCAGCATTTGCAGCGGGACGCCTGATGCGGTTGGTACGCAAAGGCTTGTGACTACGATGCAATCATATTTTGCAGGGTCAGCCATTTCATGAACAGCATCACGAATGTCTTCGTATAGCTTGCCTGTTACCAAGCTTTCGCTATCAAATGGCACATAGCCAACGGTGCGACGTGCACCATAAAAATGCGATGTGAACGTCAATCCATAAACGCAACAGGCGGAACCTGAGAGAATGGTTGCCGTACGTTTCATACGCAGCCCTACTCTTAAAGAGCCAAAGGCTGGGCACATGCTTTGGGGTTGGTCGTGCGGGCCTTGCGGATAATCTTCGGCGTATTGACCGAGAATTTCCGATTTGCCAGCTTTCTTTGCTGCAGCCATCATCTGATCGGCACCTGCATGACAACCCATGCCGTCACCATGGGATTCTTGCCCCTCTGGTGCTAGCACGACTTCGCTTTCAGCTTCAGCTGAACGGTCGTCGATATGGTTTAGGTCTTCAATCATCTATGGCTCACACGTTGTCGTAAACAACTTCTAGGGATTCTTTTGTAATGATGGATGGGTCGCACATGTCTTCAGGTTGTGCAGGCTCAAGCACCCAATCAGCTCCGGTCTCATCAGCCGAGAACAGTCCTAATAAACCGTCTTGATCTAAAGGCGTTGGCTGACGTGGCGGTGCTGTCATCATGTTCTGCGCAAGGCCTGAGAACATTGGTCCCCAACGACTGTCAGGATCACCGACAATCTGGTAATTCGCAGATTTACGACGGATATCTTCATCTTGTGGGATTGCAGCCAGGACAGGAATATTAACAGCCTTGGCAAATGCGGCGGCCTCGCCAGTGCCATCATCTTTATTTATCAGCATACCGGCAACACCAACATTGCCACCAAGTTTGCGGAAATATTCTACTGCAGAACAAACATTGTTTGCCACATAAAGTGACTGCAGGTCATTTGAGCCAACGACGATTACTTTCTGGCACATGTCACGTGCAATCGGCAGGCCGAAACCACCGCAGACTACGTCGCCCAAAAAGTCGAGTAGAACGTAATCAAAATCCCATTCATGAAAGCCCAATTTTTCGAGCAATTCAAAACCATGGCAGAGGCTATAGAACTTATAAAAGACTCAAGAGACATTTGTTCAAAAGGAAACATTCGACTACACAAATTTGTGTGCAATGAAAGAGAAGTGCTTGCTTCAGTTCCAACCAGTGAAAGAAGTGAAAGTGTAAAAAGTATAGATTTGTTCAC
>CALAIO010000259.1 GCA_937923355.1 uncultured Rhizobiaceae group bacterium
TTGCAATAAATATACAAGCATTATGGTTTCAGGAAAAAGTCGTACTATGCTTTTTGATGACAGGGAATTCTTCAACAGACTATTTGATATATTGGCTTCCATTGGCGACAATTGGGCTGAACCGAGTATCGTTATTCGCAAGGCAATCTTCAAAGCATTCGTATCTCCATCCCTGATGTGGGGTGGCATAAAGTTTTGGTTTAAAAAAGCATGGGCACTCAAAGCAGGTCTTATTAGGGGAATTGGTGTTCACCGCTTGAACTTGTTTATTCATAACTTCATGGATGCAGAGAAACTTGAGTGTGAACGTTGTGAGACTTGTGTCTTTATGGTTGCAACTAGCGATGGCCCGCTTTCCATGTGTGTCCATAATGCAAAGCGAGATCAAATGATTTCGAAGCCAGTGCGCGATAATAGCGGTAAGGTTTTGTGGAACCCTTTGCCTGATGATTTAGAGCAAAAAAATCTGCCCTTAAAAAAATTAAAGGGCAGATTAAGAAGTGTAGCAAATAATGAGCGGCAGGCAGCTGCCAAAGAAAATTGATTAGCTTGTAGAAGCTTTTTTCTTCTTTTTAGCTGGCTTTTTCTTCTTTGTTGTTTTTGTCTTTTTCTTGGCTGACTTTTTCGCATCTGATTTTACGTCAGCTTTTTTGGTCTTGGACGCTTTTTTAACAGTCTCTTTTTTAGTTGTATCTTTCGCAGTGGTATCTGTTGTCTTCGCAGTTTTTTGCTTCTTTTTAGTATCAGATTTTTTCACCGTTGAAGTGTCTGAAGAACTTGAACTTGAAGAAGAGCTACTCGATGTATCCGTTGAAGAAGATACAGATGCGTTTGTTGTGGTTTTCTTTTTAGTTTTCTTTGCGGTTGTTTGTTTTGCCGCTCCGCCACCAGGTTTTGCCCGACAAAAAGCTTTTACATTAGCCCCATCAGAACGGACAAAAGCAGCAACGTAAGAACATTGATTATTGCTCTGACAAACGGATTGTGTAAGCCCTTTGCATATCGATTGTGCGTTTGCTTTTGGAGAAAGAAAAATAGCAAATGCCATAAGCACTGCTGCTACTAAAATGTTTATCGTTAAGTACGGAATGTATTTGGTCATGTTGCGCCCCTGATGAAATGATTCGGGCGACAATAACACAAAACTTACGTAACGTAATGTGTAAATTTCAATTAATATAAAACCTCGCAAAAATGCGAGGCTTATATCTTAAGGCGATTTTACCCGCTAAATTTAGTTGTGTCCTGATGACGCGCTTTAATCTCACGCACTGTACCTGTTGCGGAACGCATCACAACGGTATGTGTATGAATTTCACCCTTACCAAACTTAACGCCATCGAGCATATTGCCGTCCGTTACGCCTGACGCTGCGAACAGGACGTCGCCTTTGGCCATTTCCTTCATATCGTAGATTTTGTCTGGGTCTTCAACACCCATTGTTTTTGCACGTGCCACTTTTTCTGGTGTATCAAGCACAAGACGTCCTTGCATTTGACCACCGATACAACGCAGTGCCGCTGCTGCCAAAACACCTTCTGGCGCGCCACCTGTACCGAAGTAAATATCAACACCTGTTTCTTCAGGGTCAGTTGTATGAATTACACCTGCAACATCACCATCACCAATTAAAAGAATTGCAGCCCCAACAGAGCGAATATCTTCAATAATTTTTGCATGACGCGAACGGTCCAGTACACAAGCTGTCAGCTGGTTTACTTCACACCCTTTGGCTGCAGCCAAGGCTTTCAGATTTTCTTGAATGGATTTATCAAGACTGATCAGACCTTCCGGATAACCAGGGCCAATTGCAATTTTATCCATATAAACGTCTGGTGCATAAAGAAGGCTTCCACCTTCTGCAAGTGCAATCACCGCCAATGAATTGGGCTGGTTCTTTGCGCAAATCGTTGTACCTTCAAGCGGGTCGAGAGCAATATCAACTTTTGGCCCATCTTTGGTGCCGACTTCTTCACCAATGAAAAGCATAGGCGCTTCGTCACGCTCACCTTCACCGATTACCACTGTACCATCAATTGGTAGTCTGTTGAGTTCTGTGCGCATTGCATCAACTGCTACCTGGTCTGCTGCTTTCTCGTCGCCTTGTCCGCGAAGACGTGCTGCAGCAACTGCGGCTGCTTCTGTTACACGTGCAAGTTCAAGTGTTAGAATACGGTCTAAAACTTTGTTGTCGTTTGCCATGGGTTGGCCCCCTATTTCTCTATTCTTATCATCTGCGGCTTCTGGCTTAGATATTCATCCTTGCCAATCGCTGTAAGTGCTTCACGCACCGCAGATTCTGTTGTTGCGTGGGTGATTAAAATAATTGTCTTGTCTGTATTGCCTGTATCGTCTTGCTCGCCATGCTGAACAATCGATTCTAGCGAAATATCGTATTTGGCCATGGTAGTCGCAATTGCTGCAAATACGCCCGCATGATCCTTGACAGTCATGCGAATGAAATAACCACCTTCATGGCTTCTCATTTTGGCTTTCTTGTATGCCGCAAGCTCATTGGCTGGCTTGCCAAGTGCTGGCACTTTTTGTTCGCCTGGCACACATTTGGCAATGTCTGCAATATCACCAGCGACTGCCGATGCGGTTGCATCGCCGCCAGCACCCGGGCCTGACATCACAAGATTGCCAACAACATCAGCATCAATTGCTACGGCATTAGTTACGCCAGAGATTTGTGCGATTGAACTTTCAAGCGGCACCATCGTTGGGTGCACACGTTGTTCTATGCCAGTCTCTGTTTTCGCAGCCACACCTAGGAGCTTGATGCGGTAGCCAAGACTTTTGGCTGCCTGAATGTCTTCAGTCGTAATGCTCGAAATGCCTTCGATATACATTTCATCGCTAGCTATTTCAGTACCGAATGCAAGGGAAGTAAGAATTGCCAACTTATGCGCAGTATCAAAGCCTTCAACATCAAAAGTTGGATCGGCTTCAGCATAACCCAACGCCTGCGCATCCGCCAGACAGTCATCATATGAAATGCCTTCACGTTCCATGCGGGTCAGCATATAATTACACGTACCGTTCATGATGCCATAAACACGCTCGACATTGTTCGCCGTCAAGGTTTCACGCATTGTTTTAATGATTGGAATACCACCTGCGACTGCAGCTTCAAAGTTGAGCAATACACCTTGGGCTTCAGCTTCTTTGGCAAGCGCTACACCATGTTTTGCAAGCATTGCCTTGTTTGCTGTTACAACATGTTTGCCACTTTCAAGTGCCTTGCGAGAAGCTTCCAGAGCAACACCCTCTTCACCACCAATAAGCTCAACAAACACGTCAATCTCATCTGATGCAGCCATGTCTTGCGCATTATCAAACCAGGTATATTTTGAAAGTTCGACACCCCGGTCGCGTGATTTATCACGTGCATTCACTGCACTTACCACGATTTCACGACCGCAGCGTTCACGCATCATTTCAGCGTTTTTGTTTAGAACATTTATTAGCGCGACACCGACTGTGCCTAATCCGGCAATTCCTAGCCTGAGCGGATGGTTGCTCATCAAATTTTCCGTAATTACTTTGAATTCAGGTTTAATTCTCTAGGGTAATCGATACATTCCCTAACAGTTGAAGTCTTTTGCAATGTTTAAGCGCCACTTGCAAGGCCAGTAGCGTCTTATTCGCAGACAATTTTTACAAGGTTAAGGCTTAGTTTTTAATCTGATTTACAGCATTCCCGTAATGTGACTTGGCTTTTTTCTGCAACTCACGAATGGAGCGCTGTTTTTCAGCCAGTTCACTATCCGTTACCACTGCTTCATTTTGTGCCGCAGTACTTTGCAATTCTGCAATTTTTCTCGCTTGTTCTTGTGGCGTTAGAGGTTCGTTTGGCCCATTAGCCTCAACATAAGGATTGGTGAGTTGTCCACTAGCAGGTTGTTGAGCCTTGGCTCTGATTTCCGAAATCGCCTGTTCACGCTGAACAGGATCGTAGCTTGGGGGCTTTTCGGATGCTAACGGTTGAGGTGTTGTATCAACGGTAGAAAGTGTATCTGAAACACACGCAGACGCAACAAAACTAGCCAACAGAAGGACCAGAATGTTTAGCGCTTTGTGTTTCACATGTGTGTGCATTTAACTTAAGTACCTCAATTCGTCTGAACTCTACATGAATGAGTCGCGTTACCAATTCATGAACAAAACTCTTACACCGATATAACAATCATAGCATTATGTTATAAGTGGGGTAGAAGCGCGTAACAGAATCTGTGATGAAGCTTAGAGTTTAATTCATGGATACGCACGCTTTAATGCCCTCTTCCAAAACACCGCAATATGAAGTTCTAAAAGAGACTTTTGGCTACGACAGTTTTCGTGCGGGTCAGGAAGAAGTCGTGGAATGCCTTTTAAATGGCACTTCAGTTTTGGCAGTCATGCCGACAGGTGCTGGTAAATCATTGTGTTTTCAGGTTCCAGCCCTCGTAAAGGATGGCCTTACTTTAGTTGTCTCGCCGCTGGTTGCCTTGATGCAAGATCAGGTTTCTGCGTTGAAACTTGCAGGCGTTGCGGCAGATGCCATTCACTCCAATCAGGACCGTGATGCCAATGTTGATGTTTGGCAACGCGTTGCAAATGGCGACATTAAAATCCTGTACCTTGCGCCCGAACGTCTTATGACCGAACGCATGTTGAATGCCTTGTCACGTTTGCCAGTTTCCATGATCGCAATTGATGAAGCACATTGCCTTTCCCAATGGGGTCCTGCATTCCGGCCTGATTATGCCGAACTTGGCAATCTGACCCATTATTTTCCCAATGTCCCCATCGCGGCCATGACCGCAACAGCGGATGAAACCACAAGGCGCGATATTGAAATCCAACTTTTCAACGGTAATCATGAGACCTTTGTTTCCGGTTTTGATCGCCCTAACCTGACCTTGAACGTCTCCATGAAAAAAGGCTGGAAAGACCAGCTGATTGATTACGT
>CALAIO010000260.1 GCA_937923355.1 uncultured Rhizobiaceae group bacterium
GCCCATCATGGTTCTACCTGCCGTATCAAAGGATGCAGTAATCACATAGGGCATGTCTGTTGCAACGGCTGCTTTGGCCGCTGCCTGCATTTCTTCTGGTGCAGACATGGTTTCAATCCACAAAACATCTGCGCCGCCATCTTTTAAGCCTTGCATTTGCTCCTTGAAAGACTCGACAGCTTCTTCAAAGGTTAGTTCGCCAAGAGGTGCAAAGAGTTCTCCTGTCGGGCCGACTGAGCCAGCAACAATGATTTTGCGCTCTACACTAGCGCCAACCTTGTTGGCAATTTCTGCAGCCGCTTTGTTAAGCTCATGCACGCGATTATCCGCATCGTGTAACTTCAAACGATGCTTTGTGCCCCCAAAAGAGTTTGTGAGAATAATATCTGATCCTGCATCTACAAAACCCTGGTGTAGTTTTTCAATATTTTCCGGCTTGTCGATGTTCCATAGCTCAGGCGCACCGCCAGCTTCCAATCCCATGCCAAATAGTGTTGTACCTGTTGCGCCATCTGCAAGAAGAATGCCTTTTTCTTCGATTAACTGGGATAGTGCATTGGTCATGGTTTTAGCTTTCGATTATATTACGATATAAACATTTCTTTATATCATTTTCCGGCTAAAGGAAAGTTCTATTTTGATAATCTTGATAAATATGTAGTGAAACCTGCGCTAATAAAACGACCTTTACTAGTTTTGAAAAAGTTGCGATTTTAATATTCAGGTAACGGATTTCTAACTCCCTGTTTACAATATTTCTCTATGTTCATTCTCAAGCGATATTATGATCGCTCTGATATCCGGATCAGGTATTGCGTACCGGCCATATCATTTCACAGCGTTTTAGTGAGGTGATAGCAAGTTTGAAAAAGCAGTTGCTTATAGCAGCTGCTTTTTGCGTTTTAAGCATGTGACGTGTTAGTCAATGTATATAAATATCACTTACCTATCGCAATTCGCTCAAACTGTGATATTGGTTTAGTAGATTATGTAATAATACAATACGGGGCATAACGTATGTATTCATCTTTTGAAAATTTCATTAAAGTCTTGGATGCGGGTGATAATCAGATTATCAAGCTCTCACAGAAAGATCCAAGAGTTGCAATTGGCATACTTTTATATAGCGCAGTTCATGCAGATGGACGCGTAAAACAGGAAGAAACTCAGCTCTATCGTCACCTCTTGGAGAGCTACCTTAATGTTTCCGAGGATGAGTTCCTGATGTTTGAAGAAATTGTTTCCGAGACGTGTAACAAGCCTGACAGTATCAACTCCATTATCGAAATTATTCGTAAAATGCCTGAGAACAGACGCCGTGAAGTCTTGCAATTAATGAAAGACATATCCTTAAGCGACAAGCAGTTTCATGAGTTTGAAGTTAACTTGGTATCACGTATCTCTACATTATTAGGTTTGGACGAGCGTAAATAAAGCGAGTTACAGCTTAATATTATCAATCAAGCGTACACCGCCAAGCCATGCGGCAGCGAAAAGTCTGCACTCGCTGCCAAGTTCTGCCATTAAAACCATTTTCTTTCCGCAGCGCACTTCAAGGTACTCCACTTTGAAACTGCCATCGGCTTCAAGTTTTTTCCAGTTCTCTGCACACGCGGTTTTGATATCTTTGCCTTTATGAATATCTTCCTTTATCTGCTGCATTGTTTCTTGTAGTTCGGGCGCAAGTTTCCTGTCAGATTTGTTCAGGCGAGCATTGCGAGAAGACATTGCCAACCCATCTTTTTCACGTACGGTTGGGGCAGGAATAATCTTTATAGGAATGTTCAAGTCAGCAACAAGGCGCTCTATAATAAAGAGCTGCTGATAATCCTTTTCACCAAAACAGGCAAAATCGGCACCTACTTGCAGAAAGAGTTTCGTTACAACAGTCGCAACACCGCCAAAATGCCCTGGTCGATGCGCATCGCATAGAATATCAATTCCGGCAGTGACTTTAACGTCCGTGGCAAACTCTTCTGGATACATTTCTTCAACGGAAGGTATAAAAACCAAGTCAGCACCTTCTTTTTCGATGCTCTTTATGTCGTCCTTTTCATTGCTAGGGTAAGTTTTAAGATCATCAGGATTGTTAAATTGTTTAGGGTTTACAAAAATAGATACGACAACATGGTCTGCGACTTCCCTTGCCTTGGTTATTAAGCTCAAATGGCCTTCGTGTAACCCGCCCATGGTTGGTACAAGACAAACTGTTTTATTGTTTTTCTTTAGTTCTGCTACGCGCGCACGAATGCCTTTTACGTCGCGAATAATTTCGACAGTCATAGTATTTTACTCTTCGCCAGCGTAATCATAAACATGGTCAGGGGTAGGGAACTTTCTGCTCTTTACCTCCTCAGCATATTCTTTTGCCATTTCCTGAACCTGCTCGCCTAGGTTTGCAAAACGCTTCACAAACTTTGGTTTGAAGTCAGTAAACATGCCGAGCATGTCATCGATTACCAATATTTGGCCATCGCAATAAACTGATGCGCCAATGCCAACTGTAGGTATATCTAGTTTTTTGGTAACTTTGCGCGCGAGCGGGTCTGGCATTTTTTCGCAAACAACAGAGAATGCACCAGCGTCCTGTACGGCGATTGCATCTTTCATGATGCGTTTTGAATCATCGCCTTTGCCTTGGGTTTTATAACCGCCAAAGACATTGACGGATTGAGGCGTTAAACCGATATGCGCCATGACAGGAATGCCGCGATCTACCAGATAGCGGATAGTTTCTGCCATCATTTCACCACCTTCAAGTTTGACTGCGCCACATTCTGTCTCGCGCATTAAGATTGCCGCATTTTCGAAAGCCTGTTCCTTACTCTTTTCATAGGAACCAAAAGGCATGTCCATAACGAGCAGGGGGCGCTTTAATCCGCGGCGAACTGCTTTGCCGTGCAAGATCATCATATCCATGGTTACACCAAGCGTGTTCGGCATTCCGTGCATGACCATGCCAACGCTATCACCTACCAGAACGAGATCCGTATGCTCGTCAATCATACGCGCAATGGGCGTCGTATATGCAGTCAAGCAAACAATCGGATCCTTGTTTTTCATATCAGTGATGTCTGGAGGGGTGAGAGCTTTGACTTTTGTATTTACGCTCATAATATTTTCACGCGCTGGGCGTTCCTCATGAATATGGTTCATTGAACCATTTATCTCTAATGCAGGTTAGAGATTGATACAAGGACTGGCCTCATTTTCCTTTAATTCCATTCGAGAATCCGCAAATTTGTCAATTGATACAAGTTTAACGACCTCAATATGGATAAATTAGGGTATTTGGTGTAATGTGGCGATATTGGGGCAGAGTTTAGAGTTGAAGGTGGAGAAAGTAATGAAGTATATCCTGATTACCCTAGCGGTCTTTTTTGGAGTTTTAAGCACTCCATCACACGCTGCGAGAATTGAAGCTAAAGTTGATATTTCACAACAAAAAATGCGCGTTTACCAAAATGGCAAGCTAAAATATGTGTGGCCAGTTTCTACCGCGCGTAAAGGCAAGGTTACGCCAACTGGTTCTTGGAATGCCAAATGGTTGTCAAAAAATCATAAATCCAGCCGTTATAACAATGCGCCAATGCCATATGCTATTTTCTATAGTGGCAATTTCGCAATTCACGGCACAAACCAGACCAAGCGTCTAGGTCGTCCTGCTTCAGCAGGTTGTGTGCGAGTGCATACGGCTAATGCAGCCAAGCTTTTCAGTATGGTTCAGAAATACGGAAAACGTAATTTCAAGGTTAGAATTACGCATTAAGTTTTTCGATTTATAAATCTTTACAACGTGCGCTGATGGTTTCTTATTGGCGCGCGTTTTTCTTTGCCCGCTTTGCAGCGTTTCTTGCCGCGATTCTTTCCATGACTTCCGGTCGCCAGCGCTTGTGAAGCCAAAGCCATTGTTCCGGGTACTCACGAACCCATCGCGCGACACAATCATTTACGTCCTGCGTGAGTTGAGCTGTATCGATATTGCCATTGGCTTTGCGTGGGATTTCCAGTGGCGCTTCGATTTCAAGTCTGAAGCGACCTTTGGGCAATCTTATACAGCGGGCTGGGTAGATTGGACAATCGTATTGGCGCGCCAGTTTGGAGAGCAATGGATTGGCCATGGTTTGGCGACCCAGAAATTCTATTTCATATCCTCTACTAAAGAATTGATCGACCAACACACCGACTTTGCCACCTTCATCCATTACATTGGCAAGAGCCCAAGATGCACCTGCCTTGGAGGGAACCAGATGACCCATATTGGTTGTTCGTGCTGAGAGCACTCGCTTGGCCATATATTGATTGTTTGGCGGACGAAAGAGAGCTGTGATGTTTAAGCCATAGGCTGCAGCGCCGATGGGGAGAATTTCCCAATTACCTGTGTGGCCAGTGAAACAAACTGCTGGGCCATCAATCGCCTTTAAGCTTGCGAAATGTTCTTCGCCTTTGATTTCAACACGGCCTTTGGATTGGTCTTCTTCATTGAAGTCGAAGATTTGATCAAGATAGATATATTCGGCCGCCACGCGTCCAAGATTGCGCCACATGTCGTGGAGAATGGTTTCTATTTCTTCGTCAGATTTTTCAGGGAAGGCCAGCTTT
>CALAIO010000261.1 GCA_937923355.1 uncultured Rhizobiaceae group bacterium
CAGTGTAAATGCTAATGAACAGAAGCCAAATATAACCGAGTTTACCTTGGAAAACGGCCTGCGTTTGGTTGTGATTCCAGATAGACGCGCACCGGTTGTAACGCACATGGCATGGTACAAGGTTGGCTCTGCAGATGATCCGCAGGGGCGTTCAGGATTAGCGCACTTCTTTGAGCATCTCATGTTCAAAGGCACTTCGACTTATCAAGATAATGAGTTTTCTGCTGCAGTTTCCGCGATAGGCGGGCAGGAAAATGCGTTCACAAGCTGGGACTACACGGCCTACTATCAAAAAGTATCGCCATCTGCATTAGCTGACATGATGAAGTTTGAAGCAGACCGGATGAGAAATCTGGTGCTGACGGAAGATGTATTTTTACCAGAGCGAGATGTTATTTTGGAAGAACGTAGTGGACGTGTTGACAGAAGTCCTTCAGCAATACTGGGTGAATTTAGCCGTGCTGCACTTCACGTGAACCACCCATATGCAATACCGATTATTGGTTGGGAGCATGAAATTGCCAAGCTTGAAATAGAGGATGCGATTGCATTTTATGAGCGTTGGTATCAACCGTGGAATGCAATCATTGTGGTTGCAGGCGATGTTGATCCGCAAGAGACTTTAAAGCTTGCAAAAGAAACCTATGGCAAGATTGTTGCAACGCAAGAGCCGAAAGAACGAGAGTGGACCAAAAGCCCAAGACCTGTCGTTGCACAAACTCTGGAATATAAAGATGAACGCGTAACCCGTCCAAGCTGGCAACGAAGCTTCAAGGCGCCATCTTATCTGATTGCAGAAGATGGTGAGGCGGAAGCCCTCGATTTGCTAAGTACAATTCTGGGTGGTTCAGCGACAAGTCGTTTTCAAAAGGAAATTGTTCTTGAACAAGAGCTGGCAACGGCGGCAGGCGCCTTCTATCAAGGTTCATCGCGGGATACGAGTTCGATTGGTTTTTACGGTGTGCCGCGTGGCGAGACCAAACTGGAAGATGTCGCCAAGGCCATTGAAGAACAAGTTGATTTGCTTCTTAAGGAAGGCGTGACCCAAGAAGAATTGGATAGAGCGCGTCAGGCTTATTTGAAAACCATTATATATAGCCAGGATAGCCAGGTAACACTGGCACGCATATTTGGTTCTGTCCTTACCATTGGCGGGAGCGTTGAAGATTTCACTTCATGGCCTGAGCGACTGCGCAAGGTAACTGTTGAAGATGTCAACAAAGTTGCACGAAAATATCTTGATAGAAACCGTTCGATTACAAGCCGCTTATTGCCGAAAGAAGGATAACCCAATGATTAGAATTCTAGCTACAGTTGCCTTTCTTTTTGTGTCGCTTGCGCAAGCACATGCAATTGAAATTAAAGAAGTAACATCTGAAAAAGGCATCAAGGCGCTTTTGGTTGAAGACTATACTTTGCCGATTATTGCCATATCCATTTCTTTTGAGGGGGGCTCAACGCAAGACCCTGAAGGCAAAGAAGGTACATTGCGCCTGATGACGGCTTTAATGGATGAAGGTGCAGGTGAGCTGGATAGTGTTACTTATCAAGCAAAGGCAGAAGAGCTGGGACTGGAGTTTGGCTTTCGCGCTTCCAATGACCGTTTCTCAGGCGGCGGCAGATTATTGCGCTCTGAACGTGACGAAGTTTTCAACCTTATCAAACTTGCAATTAACGAACCGCGCTTCGATGAAGATGCCATTGAGCGCATGCGTGATGCTATTCGAAGCAGCATTATCAGCAGTCAGAAAAACCCTTCTTCCGTACGAAGTAAAGCACTGCGTGAAGCCATTTTTGGTTCGCATCCCTACAGCAGAGGCAGCAGCGGCAATGAACAATCCATCGATGCCATTACACGCGATGACATTATTGCGATGAATAAGAAAATATTGTCACGTGGAACGCTAACGGTTGGCGTCGTGGGCGCTATCAGCGAGGCTGAATTAAAAGCTGCATTGGATGATATTTTCGGCGAACTTCCCAAGGAAGCCATGATTGACGAAATCGCAGAAGTTGCACCAAAACTTGGAGAAGATATCTCCATCGTTATGCCTGTTCCAAACGCAACCATATCAATTGTTTATCCAGCCATAAAACGAGATAACCCAGACTTTTTTGCGGCTCATTTGATGAATCATATTCTGGGCGGCGGCACATTTTCTTCAAGACTTTATACAGAAGTCAGAGAAAAGCGTGGCCTTGCTTATAGTGTTTCATCGGGAATAGCGACGCAGGATAAGACCGCTTATTTTGCCGCAGGAACATCCACACGTGCAGAAAACCGTGAAGAGACGATTGATATTATCATGAATGAAATTGAACGCATCAAAACAGAAGGTGTTACTGCCGAGGAGCTTGAAAAGGCAAAGCGCTATGTCGCTGGCTCTTATGCAATTTCCAATCTTGATACATCCAGCAAAATCGCAAATGTTCTGGTCGCTTTGCAAACTCAGGAGCTTGGTATCGACTATATCGAAAAACGCGAAAAATATATTGCAGATGTTACGCTGGAAGATGTGAACCGCATGGCGAAAGAGTTTTTCTCAGTCAAGCCAACCGTGGTTGTGGTTGGGCCTGCTGTTACTCAATAGGTTCGTCAGGTTTTTTGCGTGCCTTAAAACGTTTAAGCGTAATGTCAAAGATGCGTTTCAACATGGCCGGGTCTTCAGGCTTAAGGGCAATGCGTACGACTTGCGATAAATCGTAAACTTTTTCCTGAGCTTCACCCATACCCTTAAGGCGTGCAGCATCTTTCTCGGTTGTAAAAAGCTGAAGCTCTTGTTGTTTGGATCGGTCGATCAGATCCGCACATTCATCTTCTGTGAAAACATGATGATCGCCAAAATTTTGGTGCGCTACAATATCAACACCAATTTCTTCAAGCGTATCAAAAAACTTGCTTGGGTCGGCGATGCCTGCAAAGGCAAAGGCTTTTTGACCTTTGTATTGTTTCTTGTCTAAAACTTTGACGCTACTGTGAAATACGGGTTTGCCAGCACGTGCTGCCTTGCGGATTGCACTATCAGCTGCATCGCCTTTTCCGGTTATAAACATTGCATCTGTATGGAAAAGCTGATGTTTGAAGGGGACACGCATTGGGCCAGCTGGCATTGCAAATCCATTTCCCAAACCACGTTTTGCATCAATGGCAACCAGATTAAAATCCTTATGTAGACTTGGGTTTTGAAACCCGTCATCCATGATGATAATTGTACAATCCTGTTCCAGCAGTAGTTCAGCACCCGCTACACGGTTGGTCGCAATAACTGTTGTTGAGTTTAACGCATGCAAAAGCGCCTCATCGCCAACATCGTGCGAATTATGTTTGTCTAGCTGAACCACGGTAGGGGTTGTAATCGCGCCGCCATGGCCACGCGATAATATGCCGACCTTATACCCTTGGCTTCGCGCATAATTTGCCAGCATATGAACCGTCGGTGTTTTTCCAGCCCCACCTACAACAAAATTACCTACACAAATAACAGGTACATTTACTTTTGCAGATGCTGTCATGTCCATGCGCTTGGCTGCAATTTTTCCGTATATATATGAAACTGGCGAAAGCATGTAACCTTGCCAGCTGTTTTTCTGCCACCAAAATGGAGGTGCTTCATCCAG
>CALAIO010000262.1 GCA_937923355.1 uncultured Rhizobiaceae group bacterium
GGTGACACATCAGATGCTGATGAAGCTTGCGCGGTTGCAGCAATTGAAGCGGTAAACCTAATCGCTGATACTGGTGCTTAATATAAAATCCAATCATATGGCGGATTTTAATATCCGCCATATCCTCCACCGCCGCCAACCTGAACGTCACGTGTCGCGGAACGAATTGAAACAGAAAATCCTGCTAGCACATCGATCAGTGCAATAATCATCAAAATAAAGAATACCGAATGGGCAGCATCTTTGACGATCAAAAACTCGACGAGATAAGCAATAAACACAAATGTAGATAGCAAGTGATCTATGATCGAATTTGCCCCAACACGCGTTGCTTTTATAATTTCAAAAAAGAGTAAGGCCAAGCCAAGACCAATCATCAAATCGCCCATGGTCATAACCCACGTGGCTCCAGAGATCATTGTCAATTCAGCAACCTGTTCATCCCAAATTACAATACCACCGTTCAAAAATATCTGGATATTATAAACAATGAATGGAACGATCAGTAGTGGTACATTTGTAAGCATAATGCCTCCCCTTACGAAATATTACCTTGCGACAGGTTTAACATGATTTCCCCAAAACATGTCAAAAAAAAGGGCTGGCGATGAAGCCAGCCCAATTAAATCTATGGAACCAAAAATTATACTGAATCTTTTGGCTCAAGAATTTGACGACCACGGTACATGCCTGATTTCAGGTCAATGTGGTGTGGGCGGCGCAATTCGCCTGAATCTTTGTCTTCCACGTATGCCTTTGCTTTCAAAGCACTGTCAGAACGGCGGAAGCCGCGCTTCATACGTGTGATCTTACTCTTAGGTACAGCCATTGTACTCACTCCGATTTAACATAAAAAAGGCTCTTTGGTAACGATAGTTGCCCATCGCAAGAGCCTAAAAACATCTTGTTGGGTGTTCATATACATATTTTGGGTGCGTTTGGCTATACCTAAATCGCTTTTTTTCGCAAATCACTACTTCAAACACTGCACATAAGCGCCCGATGCTTTCGCCCGTCTTTGAACAATTTTAGCGACCCTATCCATAGAGCGTGTTGGCTTTGCCGCATTACGCTTCTTGGGGTTTGGCAAGGTTACTGCCAAAAGCGATGAATACCGCGGCCCAAGCTTTGCCGCACTACGGTTAAAATACTTCTGCGCCGCCAATTCCACGCCAAAGATACCTTTGTCCCATTCAGCAATATTAAGATAAATTTCCATGATACGTTTTTTGGGCAAAATAAGCTCCGCCATCATGGCATAAGGCACTTCCAGGCCTTTACGAATGAAAGAACGATTGGGCCACAAGAACAGGTTTTTCACCAATTGCATGGTAATTGTGCTCGCCCCACGCGTTTTCTCGCCATCAATCGCGTCTTCAATCACCTTGTTGAGCGCTTCCCAATCAACACCAGAGTGTGAGCAAAACTTTCCGTCTTCAGAGCTTAAGACAGAGTGGTACAAAACCGGTGCCATATCATCGATATCGATCCACTCACGCTTTGCACCATGTCCAACAAGACTTTCCTTGACCATCAGCGTGGAAATCGGATGTACAAATTCAAACCTATATAAAACCAGTAAGAATGCAGGCACGAGGAAAATCAAAAGCGTAAACGCCAAAACAAAACGCAGCATGAATTGCTTCCAGGAACGCCGGAGCTTTTGCTTTTTAACCCCACTCGTTCCTTTAGACTTGGATGCTTTTCCATCAGCCTTGATATTGGTTTTTGCTTTAGTCTTCGTTGCCATGATTTCTTGTATCGTAAAGTTTCATTAAGCGAAACTCTGCTTGACGCAAACAAGGCAAAGTGTCACGAAATTCCTTAGAAAATGCACAAATGAAATGCCTGTCAGAGATAAAATGCCAAACATGGAAACTCAGTTTAAGACCTTATTGAAATCTCACGCCGAATTGGTTGAGCAAACCCTGATCAGGCTTTTGGATGATGCGCCCTTTGAGTATGAGATTGAGCGACCTTCACGTTTGATGCAAGCCATGCGGCATTCGGCACTGGACGGTGGCAAACGCCTACGTCCTTTCCTGGTTATGGAGTGCGCAGCTTTGTTTGACGTTGAACCCAAAAAGGCAGTTCTTGCAGGCGCAGCACTTGAATGCATTCATTGCTACTCTTTAGTCCACGATGATCTGCCAGCCATGGATGATGATGACCTTCGCCGTGGTAAACCTACGACCCACAAAGCCTATGATGAGGCAACAGCAATTCTTGCTGGCGACGCCCTTCTAACGCTGGCCTTTGACATCTTGTCACGAGAAGAAACCCACCAAGATGCTAGCACACGCATTGAGCTTGTAAAACTTTGCGCGCAAAACGCTGGCCTTGGCGGCATGGTAGGCGGACAAATGCTCGATCTGGAAGCAGAAACAAAACCATCCATCAGCGAAAATGAAATCCTGACACTACAAGCGATGAAAACCGGTGCGCTTATTCGTTGTGCATGTGAGGCAGGCGCAGTGCTTGGCAATGCGTCAAAAGAAGACCGCAAAAGACTATTCGAGTTCGGCAAAATCATTGGTCAGGCATTTCAACTAGCAGACGACATTCTGGACGTCACATCTGACGCTGAAACCATGGGCAAACAAACTGCAAAAGATGCGGACAAAGGCAAGGGAACGCTGGTTGCACTCTATGGGCTGGAAGCATCCCAACAACGCGCCAAAGAACTACTCCATCAAGCAATTAAAATATTGGAACCATTTGGGGATAAAGCAGTTACATTAACGGAAGCAGCCCGCTTTACGATTGAGCGTAAGAATTAAATTACAAAAATATTTATTCAACTGCAT
>CALAIO010000263.1 GCA_937923355.1 uncultured Rhizobiaceae group bacterium
GCCTGCACATTGGGTTGGCGTGCGAATGGTTTGTCCGATTGAATTCGAATACCATTACGAGCAATCAAGGTAGGCTTGGCATCTTGTCGACCCAATTGCTTGAGTACTTTTTCACGTGTTGATTTCAGGGTATTTACTCGAATATCCAACGGCGGGCGCTTGCCAAAGGCCTTTGCTTCTTCAAGCCATTCATCATCAAAATTGGCTTCAAAACTTGGAATACACCACTCTGGAATATCTGCCTGAATATGCAGTTCCGCGTCATTTAAATCACGTGAAGCCATTGCTGCAAACTCATCAGCCGATGGAATTTCTGGTGCAAATTTATCGCCGTCCAAAGCTTCTCTGAGTTCAGCCTCACTCATCTTCCAGCTATTGACTAAAAGCGAAAAGACAAGAGCGCTATTTTCATCGCTTCCTGCAAGATATTTAAGAGATGTTTTTTGGCGCAGGCAATCATAGACCAGATTACCAATCGCAGCACGATCCCCTGAGCCTGCAAACCTGTGCGCCAAGCCCCAATCACGTAGTGCATCTCCCGCAGGGCGCTTACGCGTATCTATATCATCCAAAACTTCAATCGCTGCTTGCAGCCTGCCACCCAAACGCATAAGGAAAACTTTCTTTCAAACACCATCTATTTCTAAAGAAACAGAATGGTTGAGATAAACAATTCAAGCAACAAGAGTATGAAGATGCGCATTGTATTGATGAACATGCCCTTGCGTTTCAAGACGCGGTTTTCGCCAATGATTTCTCTTGCATGAACCACACGCGATAAAACAAAGATAAAGGCAAGAGCGACGGTTATCCAGCTTGAAATACCAACAATCATGCCGGTTAAAATCACCACATAAAACAAAACTGGCAATTCAAACTGGTTGGCGAGTGCCCTTGTGAAAATGGCTGTTGAATCAGGTTCGTTGCTTACGACAGAAAAATCCTCTCGATCTACACTACCTTCCTTGACTGCTTTAGTGCGTGCCTTGCTCATTTGCATGTATAGCCAGAACGTTAAAACGATCTGCGCAATGATTATCATGACCAGCAATTTTAACTGCAAGGCTTTCTCAAATGTCCAAATAAAATCAAGTTCCATAATCAAAATCCAGCTTAAGTTGAGCGATGATAATTTGGGCTTTCACGTGTGATCGTAACATCATGCGCATGGCTTTCACGAAGACCGGCACCAGAGATACGAACGAAAGTTGCTTTCTTTTGATAGTCGGCAATATCAGCGCCACCTACATACCCCATCGCGGCTTTCAAGCCACCTGCGAGCTGGTGAATAACCGCGCCAACAGGTCCTTTGTAAGGGACTTGGCCTTCTACACCCTCTGGTACGAGCTTCAGACTATCTGTCACTTCCGCCTGGAAATATCGATCCGCAGATCCTCTTGCCATGGCACCAACGGAGCCCATACCGCGATAGGATTTATAGGAACGGCCTTGGTGCAGATAAACTTCACCTGGGCTTTCTTCAGTACCAGCAAGTAGCGAACCTACCATAACAACTGAAGCACCCGCTGCAATTGCCTTTGCGATATCGCCAGAATATTTGATGCCGCCATCAGCGATAACCGGAATATTTGCTTTTTGTGCAGCTTCAACCGCAGACATAATGGCTGAAAGCTGAGGTACGCCGACACCTGCCACAATTCGTGTTGTACAAATTGAACCAGGACCAATACCCACTTTTACGGCATCGGCACCAGCATCAATCAAAGCCTTTGTGCCATCTGATGTTGCGACGTTACCTGCAAGAATTTTAACCGAATTGGACAGCTTCTTGATATGTGAAACAGCATCCAGAACTTTTTGGGAATGGCCGTGGGCTGTGTCTACGACAAGCAAATCAACGCCTGCATCCATCAAACGTTCTGCGCGTTCGATGCCGTCATCACCAACGGTTGTTGCAGCAGCAGCGCGAAGTCTGCCCTGATCATCCTTTGCGGCGTTTGGGTTAAGCTTTGATTTTTCAATATCCTTGACTGTAATCAGCCCAACGCATTGATAGTCACCATCCACAACCAATAGTTTTTCAATACGGTGTTGATGCAAAAGACGTTTGGCTTCTTGTGGATCAACACCTTCTTTGACAGTTATAAGATTTTCGCGCGTCATCAGTTCGTAGACTTTTTGTTCCGGATTGGAAGCAAAGCGCACATCGCGGTTTGTCAAAATACCAACCAGCTTGCCTGTCACATGACCGCCACTGCCAGCATCTTCCACTACAGGTACACCAGAAATATTATTTGCTTTCATCAGTGCCTTGGCTTCTGCAAGCGTTGCCTCTGGTCCAATGGTCAATGGATTAACAACCATGCCTGATTCAAATTTTTTGACTTGTCTTACTTCTTCTGCCTGTTGGGCAGGTTCCAGGTTGCGATGAATTACGCCCATGCCACCCGCTTGTGCCATGGCAATTGCAAGGCGAGATTCCGTAACTGTGTCCATAGCAGCAGACAAAATTGGCATGCTAAGTCCAATGCCTTCTGCAACACGAGAAGAAATATCGACCTGTCCTGGCATGACAGTTGAAAGACCTGGTTGCAGCAACACATCATCAAATGTGAGTGCAATATCTCCAGTGCCTGAAGTAACAATTTTTGACATAATATTCTTGGCTGACGCCAATCCCAAATT
>CALAIO010000264.1 GCA_937923355.1 uncultured Rhizobiaceae group bacterium
GAATAGCCGGAGTTTACTCAGGCTATGGGCGATAGGGGCAAAACGCTATCTGAGGCAATTGCTCCTATCGCTCGCCCCCCCCAAATAAAATATCAATGCTTTGAAATCACATGCAAAATAGCTTCTTGGGCTTTTTCTGGCTCTGCCAAATCAGCGATGACAACCTTATTTTCAGCAACCAAGTTCAAAACCAGTGTCCCGCCACCAAAAAGACGCCCAGACAAGCCGCGTTTGATATTGACACTTTCAATCATGGCAACAGGCACCTCAACAGGCAAATCTTTTGGCCACCCAGGATGGCAAAAAAGACAATCATCATTCACTTGAACGCGTATGGTCTGATACCTGAGAAACGCATGTGCAGCCAGCAAAGGTACAAAAACAGACATCACAACAATAAACAATCGCGCCAAATTGCTGTCACTCATGTCAGCTAATGCCAAAAGAAACCATGCACATGAATAAGCAAGCAATATAACAATCGTCGGTGCAAAAATATGCCAATGCGCAGAGAAAAGTGGAACACCTTGCGTTTGCGCATCATTTTTCTCAAGTATCAAGCCATTGTCGGCTTCATAGACTAAGTTGGCATTTGTGTCGTTCATAACGCGCCCTATATCATTTTCACAATGATTCTTTTACTTTAAGCCAAGGAGTTCATCATGCGCAAGTTTTTGAAATATATGCTATCAGCACTGTTGATGAATTTTTCAGCCACGATGGCTCTGGCACAAGCAAAAAGCCAAACGTTCAAAACTGAAAAAGCAATAATTAAAGTCGAAACCATAACAGATGAATTAGTGCACCCATGGGGCATGACCATGTTGCCTAATGGTAAAATATTGGTAACCGAACGTGGCGGGGCTTTAAAATTGATCGATCCAAAAAATGGTAAAGTTCAAAAAGTTTTGGGCGCACCCCGCGTTAGAGCAAACGGGCAAGGTGGTCTTCTGGATATTGCCGCTGATCCTGATTTTGAAAATAATAAAATATTATTTATGACTTTTTCCGACGCTTCCAAACGTGGCGTAACGGGCACTGCTGTTGCCTCTGCTATATTTACAGAAAGTCCTCGCCCACGCTTAAGCAAAGTCAAAACAATTTACTCCATGGAAAAGAAAACAGCTGGCGGCAGACATTTCGGTTCACGCATTGTCTTTGCCAAAGACGGTACAATTTTCATCACAACAGGCGATCGAGGCGACAGACCAAGAGCGCAAGACCCGTTTGATGCAGCTGGCAAGGTTCTGCGAATAAACAAAGACGGCAACATTCCAAAGGATAACCCCTTTGCAGATGGCGAGAGCGCCCTGCCCCAAATCTGGTCGCTAGGACATCGCAACCCGCAAGGTGCAACACTTGATAAAGACACAGGGCAACTCTGGACACTCTCCCACGGTGCAAGAGGTGGCGATGAAATCAATACACCAAAGGCGGGCAAAAATTATGGTTGGCCAATTATCTCATATGGAGTTCATTACTCAGGCGGTAAAATTGGTAAAGGCACTTCTGCCGAAGGCCTGGAACAACCCATCTACTATTGGGATCCATCCATCGCCCCATCTGGTCTGGATTTTTACTCTGGCTCCCTAATACCAGAATGGAATGGCAATCTCTTCGCAGGCGCGCTTAAAGACCAGCTTCTATCACGACTGGAAATCAAAGACGGTAAAGTCGTCCACGAAGAACAAATTCTCGAAGGCGAATACGGCCGCATAAGAGATGTGAGAAGTTTCGCAGATGGTGCATTGTGGCTATTAACCGACGATAGCGAGGGGATGTTGTTGAGGCTCACTAAATAATCGTCAAATTTGACAAAACTCCCATTGCATATTTTAATCTTGCATATGGAGGAGAATATATGTGTCAAATCTTTGCAGGTCAGGCACCTGAGCGTTATTCAGGTGAAACTCGTTCCGTTCGCCTTGGCGGGCATGTAACAAGCGTCAGACTGGAAACCGCATATTGGGAAATTCTGGAAGAAGTCTCCCACGCTCAAGGTATGACACTTGGCAAATTTCTAACAACTCTACACGATGAAGTTCTCGATTTAAGAGGTGAAGTTCAAAACTTTGCCTCCTTATTACGCTGCGCCTGCCTCACCTATGTCGAAGAGGTTCGCGGTGATGCAAGCCGTGTCGCAGCGCTAAAAATTGAGGCAAGCACAGCCGCGTAAACAAGCAAAATACCTAACGGCTTGATACTTCTAAGTTGTTTGAATTGTAGTAGACACTTACTACCTATTACAAAAATCAGCTGCCTATACTCCTTGTACAAGACAATGGAGGATAGACTTGGCCAAAATAATTCACACCATGCTTCGCGTTCTGGATGAAGAGCGCTCAGTTAGTTTTTACAAAACAGCTTTCGACCTTGATGTCGCCAAGCGGCTGGATTTTGACAGTTTCACACTCGTGTACCTACGCAATGATGAAAATGATTTCGAAGTAGAATTGACCATCAACAAGGGCCAGGAAGAACCTTACGACCTTGGCAACGGTTATGGTCACTTTGCTGTTGTCGTAGATGACCTTGAAAGCGAACACAAGCGCTTTGAAGCTAATGGTTTTGAACCCCGTAAAATAGTCGAGTTTGAACGAGACGGCGCATTGCTCGCAAAATTCTTTTTTGTAACAGACCCCGATGGCTATGAAATCGAAGTGATGCAGAGACACGGTCGCTACACATAAATTCTAGTTAAATCTTATCATCAAGGAGGAGAAGATGAAAAAACAAGAAAACTGCAAAGGCTTGACACGCAGGCAATTACTGTCAGGCAGTGCAAAACTGGGAGCTGCATTTATTGTGGGCTCAGGCTTTGTTGCAAATCCAGGGCTTAGCTGGGCTTTAGAAGTAGAACACCTAAAACCTGAAACCATGGCAACGCTCATCCAAATGGCGCGAGACATCTACCCTCACGACCACGTCGGCGATGAATATTATGTGGCCGCAGTCAAAGGATATGACACGGCAGACAACAAGGACACCGTTGAAGCAGGCATTGCCGCATTAAATGCTGCTGCCGTCGGCAAAGGTCATGCCAGTTACGTAGGCGCAGGATGGGAGCGAGATCGCGTAGACATCCTAAGAAGCATGGAAGACAGTCCATTTTTCCAAACAGTTCGTGGAGGCCTGGTAACCGGCCTTTATAACCAGAAAGCCGTTTGGCCACTCTTTGGATACGAAGGCGAAAGCTTTTCCAAGGGCGGCTACATCGAACGCGGCTTTGACGACATTAACTGGATATAAGGGAGGATAATAAAATGGCTGCACCATTTGATAAAAATGACGACACAGTTGTTGTCGTAATCGGTACGGGCGCGGGCGGAGGTGTCCTCGCAAACGAACTTGCACAAAAAGGCGTAAGCGTTATCGCACTTGAAGCTGGCGGACGGCATGTGCCAGATGATTTCATCAATGATGAGTGGGCAAGTTTCGGACAGCTTGCGTGGCTTGATCCACGAACGACATCAGGCGATTGGCGTGTTGCAAAGGATTTTGCAGGACTTCCGGCATGGATTGTAAAATCAGTCGGCGGCACAACTCAGCACTGGGCTGGTGCGTCGCTACGTTTTCAGGAGCATGAATGGAAAGCTGCAACGACATATGGCAATGTGCAGGGGGCATCACTTCTGGATTGGCCAATCGACGCGGCAGAAATGGACCCATGGTACACCAAGGCAGAAGACAAACTCCATGTCACGCGTACCGGCGGTCGACCAGGACTTCCCGGCAATAATAACTATAAGGTTTTTGAAGCTGGCGCGAAAAAACTTGGTTACAAGGACGTGCATACGGGTCGAATGGCTATTTCTTCAAGTGATGATACTGACCGCACCATGTGCCAGCAAACAGGCTTTTGTTTCCAAGGCTGTAAATGGGGCGCAAAATGGTCTGCAGGCTATCACGATATTGAAGAAGGCGAAGCAACCGGCAATTTGGAAGTTCGTGAAAAGTCTCACGTTGCCCGCATCCTTCACAATGATGAAGGCAAGGTAACAGGCGTTGAATATTTCGATGCAGATGGCAATCTGCAAATGCAGAAAGCACGTGTGGTTTGCGTTGCGGGCAATTCATTCGAAAGCCCTCGCATGTTGCTCAATTCAGCGTCTTCCATGTTCCCGGACGGTCTTGCAAACTCATCCGGTCAAGTCGGTCGCAACTATATGCGTCATATGACGGGTTCGGTTTATGGGGTCTTTGACAAGCCAGTAAAAATGTGGCGCGGAACAACCATGGCTGGCATCATCCAGGATGAATCAAGACACGATCCTTCCCGTGGATTTGTCGGTGGCTATGAATTGGAAACGCTTGCTCTCGGCCTTCCATTCATGGCTGCCTTCCTTGATCCGGGCGGATGGGGTCGTGAGTTCACAACAGCTCTTGATAGTTATGAAAACATGGCTGGCATGTGGATTGTTGGCGAAGACATGCCACAAGAAACAAACCGCGTTACGCTTAACAATGATGTTAAGGATCAACACGGCCTTCCTGTTGTAAACGTGCATTTCGATGATCACCCAAATGACATCGCCATGCGCAACCATGCCTACAAGCAAGGTGCTGCGGTTTATGATGCAGTAGGTGCAACCCGCACCTTCCCAACACCGCCCTACCCGTCAACTCATAACCTCGGCACAAACCGCATGTCGGAAAATGCCAGAGATGGTGTGGTGAACAAATGGGGTAGAACACACGACATTCCGAACCTGTATATTTCGGACGGCAGTGTCTTCACCACAGGGGCTGCCGAAAACCCAACGCTAACAATCGTAGCGCTGGCAATCCGCCAAGCAGATCACTTGGCCTCAGAAATGAGCAAAGGTAATTTGTAAACTCTCCCAAGACGAAGGGCGCACCAGTTGCGCCCTTTTTTTCTGAATTTTTAATGTATCAAATTCAGAAAATTATTTATTGATTTGATCCCAAGCTAAATCGAATTTATCCAAATATTTTCTCAGTCTATCAGAATCATTTTTTGACAATCTGTTAGATCGTGACGATGAAAACAGTTTTCTACCAGCACTACTTAATGATTTACTGGTTTGACAAATCCGAATGACGTAAGCGAGTTGGACTTTATCAAAAGGATCAATATTGTGTGCACTTGCCCCACAATATTGATGAATTAAAATCTCATCAGGATCATCTTCAGCATTTGACCATTGGTACTTCAAATTTTGTATTTCGGCATCAACCATTGCACTTGTGATACGCCCGCGAGGAGCAAGCGTACAAAGCCGCATAACAGAGGAACCTAAGTCGCGAAAATTTCCAATCCAAGGCGTAGAAGGGTCAATTGCAAACCTTCTATATTTTTGTGCAGCATCAGCATTAAAACCAACATGAGTTCCCAGCAATGCTTCAGCACGGCTCAACTCATATTCTATATTCGGCTCTATATCCTCTCTTCTTTCACTCAAAGCAGGAAGCGTGAAAGTCCATAAGTTTAAACGCGCATACAGGTCAGCCCTGAATTTACCTTGAGACACAAGTTTCCCAAGATCACGATTTGTGCCAGCTATCAGTTGAAATTTACTACTAATTTCATGGTCTGAACCTAGCGGAAAAAACTTTCCAGTTTCAATCGCATGCAAAATCATTGCTTGTTCATCAAGTCCAAACTCATCAATTTCATCAAGAAACAAAACGCCTCCATCCGCTTCTCTTAGTAATCCACGGCGATCATTTGCAGTGTTGGCCAAGCCACTACGACGATGGCCAAAAAGCGTTGACATCGCTCGTTCACCTTTTAAAGTTGAGCAATTCACATGCACGAAACGCCCTTTTATTCTCCTGCGTTGAAGTTTCAACTCATATATTTTTTCAGCAAGACCTGATTTTCCTGTTCCAGTCACGCCCTGAAGCAAAATTGCTGCATCAGATGTAGTGGCAACTTGTTCAATACGCTCAATAAGCGCATTGAAATTCTTGTTTCTGGTTTTGATACCTGATTTTAAAAGCGCGTTATATTCTTCTGCTATCAGATCAAATCTTTGCTGAAGTGCATTATAACGCGACAAATCCAAGTCTACGATATTATATGAACCGCGTATGTCTTCCTTGTCATAACCTGCAGGTGACGTCTGCAATAATTTTGCAGGGATGTGGCGTGACTCGGTTAATAAGAACCAGCAAATCTGCGCAACATGAGTCCCAGTAGTCAGATGTACATGGTACTCTTCTCGATCTTCATCAAAACCATAATCGAGTGCAAAATCAAAAAGTGCTCCATAAACTTCCTGAAAATCCCAAGGATTATGCATATCAATACAGTGAAGAAGGACTTCTGTATTACCTGAAGATTCTATTGTTTGCTTTACACTATTAGCTAATCTTGAAAACCTTCTATCATGAATAAGCTCTAGTCTTGAAACAGGGAATTCTTCTTGAAGTGTCAACGCAATTGATGGGCGCCAGCGCTGTTTCTTGCCGGCATCAAGCTGTGTCCCTAAGAATCCAATAACAACATTATTTTTCATAAACGATATAAATATATAAAATACTATATAAATCAATCAATAATTTTGTATCTATTTTTGTATAAATAAAAATTAATCAATAAATACAATGAATTAGATTAAAATCGCCTTTCTGTTTTTCTTATATAAAATTCAGCACATTATGAACTTGTACGAAACGAAAGAGAAACCGCAGGCAAATCCGTGTTTGCAAGTAAAAGACAGGAACCGAAAGCAATTAGCTGACGGTTCCTGTCAAAATAAGGGACTAGCTCAATCTGTATAGAATTACAGCACTTGGATTGTGAAGGTTAAAATTTTTCGTCCCTGACCAAATAATCGGCTGTAGCTCAATTGGTAGAGCACCTCGCTGTTAACGAGGGGATTACAGGTTCGATTCCTGTCAGCCGAGCCAGATAAATATGTATGAGAATGGAAAGTAAAATGACTAAAGCAGAATTAACCACCCAAACCCTTACCAGCGAAATGCTTGGTATTTGGGGCCACGAACCAGGGAAAGCCTTCGGCGCAGCTTTGCGTGATGGCAATGCTGCATTAATGGAAGGTAAAACATTGGATGAAGTGCGCAACATGCTTGAAAGTTACAAACCTGATCCGGTTATTCCTATACATGACACGGGTGCAATTGCCTTTCATTCCAACATAACACCTGAAGGTGAGGATGAAGAAGAAAACGTTAAATCCGTAAAACAGCATATGACTGCTTTGATGCGCACACCAACAGTTGTATCTGGAGCAATCATGCCAGATGCTTGTCCTGCAGGTCCTTTAGGCACAATTCCAGTCGGAGGTGTCGTTGCAACAAAGAATGCAATCCATCCAGGAATGCATTCTGCTGATATCTGTTGTTCTGTCATGATGACTGACTTAGGGCACGAAGACCCAAAAGCGGTATTGGACGCAGCGCAAAAAGTAACACATTTTGGCCCAGGCGGCAGACCAAACGGAAGTCGCTTTACTGTCTCATTGGAATTACTGGATCAATTCAGGGAAAACCGTTTTTTGAACAACCCTAAAATTATGCGTATGGCGCAGGAACACATGGGAACACAAGGTGACGGCAATCATTTCATGTTTGTTGGAACTTCCAGAAACACTGGGAAGACGGCTATAGTTACACATCATGGCTCACGTGGCCCAGGTGCAATGCTTTACAAAAGAGGTATGGAAATTGCGGAAAAATTCCGTAAGAGATTATCCCCTGCCACCCTGAAGCAAAATGCTTGGATCCCTGCCGACACAGAAACTGGACAGGCATATTGGGAAGCTTTGCAACTTATTCGTAAGTGGACAAAAGCCAACCATAATGCACTGCACCAGGCAACTTGTGACGCTTTGGGAATCAAACACCAATTCAGGTTCTGGAATGAACATAACTTTGTTTTCAAAAGAGATGACCTTTTCTATCATGGTAAAGGCGCCACACCTGCATGGGATGAATATGCAGCAGATAGCTGCGGACTGACGCTAATCCCGTTAAACATGTCAGAACCTGTACTCGTGGTGAGAGGTAATGACACCGATCATGGATTGGGTTTCAGCCCACACGGTGCAGGCAGGAATTTCTCACGGACTGAGCATAAAAGACGTAACAGTCAGCTTACACCAGAAGAAATGCTGAAAATGGAAACCGAAGGGTTGGACATTCGCTTCTTCGAAGGAAAAATCGACATGTCAGAGTTACCCTCAGGTTATAAAAACGCTGAAGCCGTAGTAGCTCAAATCAAAGAGTATGAGCTGGCAGAGATTGAAGATTATATTGATCCATTCGGTTGCATAATGGCAGGAGACATTGAACCATTTTGGCTTCAACGCAAAAAAGGCAAAATGACAGGACGCGGAAGATAACTTCCGCGTTTTGCGCACATAAACTAATCAAAGAAGTTTCCCCCTAGCCAAATGCACCAAATCCCTTTATTGGCTTCATCAAGAATCTATTCATCCTTGAAAGACCAAAATGGTAAAATCCACCTTCGCAGCTTTTGCTGAACGCTTGTCTATTGGTGAGAACCGTCGAGCAGCCGTTGAAACCTTCACGCCCAATCGCATTAAGATAGAAGTTCTATCCGGTTTGACAGTTGCATTGGCGCTTGTGCCGGAAGCTGTGGCCTTTGCTTTTGTGGCAGGGGTTGAGCCGCTTGTCGGACTTTATGCAGCCTTTATCGTTGGTCTGATCACAGCTGTATTCGGCGGTCGCCCGGGCATGATTTCTGGTGCAACAGGTGCGCTTGCAGTGGTGATGGTTTCGCTTGTTGCAATGCACGGTGTTGAATATCTTTTCGCAACTGTCGTCCTGATGGGCATCATGCAAATTCTGGCGGGGATATTCAGGCTCGGAAAATTCATTCGCCTTGTGCCTCATCCCGTTATGCTTGGGTTTGTGAACGGCCTTGCAATTGTTATTTTCCTGGCACAACTTTCGCAGTTTAAAACAGCTGGCCCAGATGGAACACAAGTCTGGATGGATGGCATTCCGCTTATTCTGACATTGGCACTCGTCTGTCTGACCATGAGCATTATTTGGGTATTT
>CALAIO010000265.1 GCA_937923355.1 uncultured Rhizobiaceae group bacterium
ATGAGTTTGCGCACGTGATCAACAGGCGTTTGATCCGCATGAAGGTCATCCATTTGGTGTTGCGCAAACATGGCGACTTTTATTTTAGGGGCTTTGACAATTGTGCCTTCAACAAAGGGCAAGCGCTCTACCAGCAATTTGGAGAAGGTCGACTTGCCGTTACCATTAGAACCCAAAAGCGCAATTCTATCGTCTGCATCAATGTTGAGTTTTATATTATTCAGGATGACGGTTTCTTCGCCGTACCCACAATTAACATTCTCCAGCTTGATCATTGGAGAGGCAGAAATTTTTTCTGGATTGGGGAAGTTAAACGGCATGGTGCCTTCTTGCTCCAATTGGGCAGGGAGCTTGAGCTTGCCGATGGCCTTGAGTTTTGATTGTGCTTGCTTGGCTTTGGAGGCTTTCGCGCCGAAGCGATCAACGAAGGCCTGCATGTGCTTTTTCTGGCCTTCCATTTTTTCGCGCGCTTTTTCGATCAGTTCACGTTTTTCGGCACGCTGCTTTTCGAAGTTGTCGTAATTGCCACGATAAAAAGTAAGCTTGCGGCCTTCAAGGTGAACGATGGAATCCACAACCTTGTTCAGCATGTCGCGATCGTGGCTGATGACCAGCACAGTGCCAGGGTATTTGCCCATATAGTTCTCAAGCCAAAGTGCGCCTTCAAGATCAAGATAGTTGGTCGGTTCATCGAGCAAAAGCAAATCAGGTTCTGCAAAGAGAACGGCAGCGAGCGCCACACGCATTCGCCAACCGCCAGAAAAAGAAGAGGCAGGTGAATGTTGGTCACGTTCGGAAAATCCAAGACCTGCCAAAATCGAACTCGCTCTGCTGTCTG
The DNA here is from genome assembly GCA_937923355.1 of uncultured Rhizobiaceae group bacterium. The sequence continues at coordinate 839 of CALAIO010000265.1, forward strand.
CGGTATAGGCATCAATGTCTGCCAGCCGCATATGAATATCGGAGATGCGGGTTGGATTTGTTGCAATTTCAGCTTCTTCCATTAAAGTTGCACGTTCTTCATCAGCCTTGAGAACGATTTCAAGCAGGCTTTCTTCAGTACCAGGTGCTTCCTGCGCCACCTGGCCAATGCGCCAGTCTTTTGCAACCGTGATTGACCCTGTATCACTCGGGTGCAAGCCTGTTATGACCTTGAACAAGGTGGTCTTGCCCGTGCCGTTTGCCCCCACGAGCCCGGCCTTCACGCCCCTGGGTATGGAAATCTCTGCATTTTCAATTAATGTACGTCCCGCCATGCGGACTGTCAGGTCTGTAAACTTAAGCATGAAGTGGCAATGCAGGAAATCTCTTCCATAATCAAGGCTTCATAAATTTTTAAGGCAATTTTGTAATACTTAATCAGTCTTAGACGAGGGTATGGTTATGACTGATGCAAACTCCAGGCAAGTTGCATTACAAAATTTGCGTGAATTTCAAGAGATGTCTTATGCGGATGTCTATGCTTTAATTCGTCAAAAGCGATTTGAGGAAGCCAAGGTTAAATACCAGGCCGTACTCGAAACCATGGGCGTTGAAGACTTCAATGCAGCCCTGTCGCTAAACATTACGACACCACATGACAATCTTTTGGAATGTATGTCAGAGATGGCATCAAAGGTCTCAGAGCCGGAAAAAATTCGTGCCGTTGGTTTCGATTTGTCAGCCCATGTTATTTACAACGATCAGAACGGTCGGTTGAGCCAAGGCATCGAAGTTAGCCTGTATAGCGAAGATGTGTATGATTTTACCAATGCTTCTGACGCATTGATCAGACTGCAATGCGAGTCTGCTGCCAGTGAATGGCAAGGGGCTTTCATGGATATCGAAAGCTGCGCACTGGATGGGCTTGGACCTCTTGCGCAACAGTTTGCAGACCATGCCAAGCATCAAAATAACCTGCAAGGCATCATCGTAAGTGAAAGTGGCAGCGCGATCGTAGATCCAATGGCAATTGCGCGTCATGTGGCCAAACTTTTGCTGGCAATAGAATATCATCGCTACATGGCTGAATTTGTGGCGGAGGTAGAAGTGCCGTCAGAAATGGTCTTCATCATCGGCGAGCATGATGAGATAGAAGTACCAATCGTATTTTACCGCGTAGGGCAAGCACAACAAGTCGCTGAACCTGAATTGCCACCTGTCATGCCTGTGGAAGAGCCGCAAACACTCGCTGCAGAAGAAACGCCTTCGATTTATCTCGATGAAGCGACAGAACCTGAACCAGTAACAGAACCGGCTGCAAATTCAGATATAGAAAACAACGAACAACATGCTGAACAAGTTGATCAGGTTTCTGAGCCAATTTCTGAAACCTTGGAAGCAGAAAACTCAGATGTTTCACAACAAGATGAAGAAGAGATCGTATCTGCAGGTAAAGCCTCGCTTGGGATAGCACCTCAACCCAAGGCATTTGGCCAGCGAAGCAATAAGTTGTTCAGTTTAGATGAAGCAGAAAAGCAAAACTGAGAAAAGACTGCATAACTCCCTTTTGTCTATAATCAACAATGTAGCATTTCCACTCTTGCGGCATGGCGTATGAAAGCGTATACAGCCGCCAAATCCTCCCTTTCTTTTAACTTACAGGAATAAGAACAATGGCGATCGAACGTACATTTTCAATGATTAAACCAGACGCAACAAAACGTAACCTCACAGGTGCGATTACGGCTAAACTGGAAGAAGCTGGCCTTCGTGTTGTGGCTTCAAAGCGCGTACACATGAGCCTGCGTCAGGCAGAAGCTTTCTACGCAGTACACTCAGAACGTCCTTTCTTTGGCGAGCTAACAGAGTTTATGTCTTCAGGCCCAACAATCGTTCAGGTTCTTGAAGGCGAAGGCGCAATTTTGAAAAACCGCGAAGTCATGGGTGCAACAAATCCTGCTGAAGCAGACGAAGGCACGATCCGTAAAGAATTCGCTCTGTCACTGGGCGAAAATTCAGTTCACGGTTCAGACGCTCCTGAAACAGCAGCAGAAGAAATCGCATTCTGGTTCGCTGGCAACGAAATAGTCGGCTAATCAAGCTTTTAAAATTAAAATTTATGAGCCGCTCATGCCATTTGGTTTGAGCGGCTTTTTTGTGGTCTGCGTAATCTTTACCACCAGCTAGGTAGTCGCTGCCAGTTTTCCTGAATTTGGTCTTTAAGCTAATATTTCCTATCTCATTTTAGTGCTTATGGCATGGAGACAGTATGGAAATCGACGCAATTAATTCAAAGCTTGCTTCAAGAAGCACCACGGCTTTAGAACAACAAAGGTTGGGCATCACCAACCGGCCTTCGCGTGCGCTCGACTTGTCTCAGGAACATACCAATGGACGGATGTTTGAACAGGCCGTTCAAAACGCAAACAAGGCAGGCGAGACAAGTGCTTCGAGCTCAGACAACATAAAGCTTTCCAATTCCAAGGTTGATGGCAACAGCGATGCCAAAAACGAAAACCCGCTAATCCTTAATCAAAAGGATGCAAGAATTGTCAAGGAACAGGCCGATCCAGAAGACGCTGAAGAAGATGGTTCTGGTGAGATATGTTTGAAAGTTGCGTTGAAGACCTTTGATATAAATTATGACACTTTATGCCAGCTATCGCACGATACAATTCTGGTTAAAGGCAAGGCGATAGACAAGTTGGTGGATAAAGAGGCAAGCGGTAATGAGTTGCATAGCAACCATAATACGGATGCTCTCAAACTGGGTGCATCGTCAAACATTTCAGAAAACCAGAGCAAGCGAAACAAAGTCGGTATGCTTGCGGAAGAAGCCTATAGCGACATTGTTCATCTGGAAATGGAGCAGGGTAATTCTCTAAATACTTCCATCGTTCAAGG
>CALAIO010000266.1 GCA_937923355.1 uncultured Rhizobiaceae group bacterium
CTTATGGGTGATGTTGAAGAAGTACCTGAATTTGATACTTACTTCTGCTATCCGGCAGAAATGCGCTCTTCTGCAAAACTTCAGGTTTTCAGGGACTTTCTAATCTCCAAGGCCAGACACTGGAAATATTAATCTGATGCGCACCATTTCATTTGAAGAAGCAGACCCTCACTTGAATTGGACAGCGATTGCTGATGCAATGTACCAAGGCCATCTGCTTCCAAAAGCAGAAATTGGCGACCTCCTCCTTCAAGAAGCCCCCAATGCCCTGCTAAGTCGCGGCGCATGGATCAAGGGTTTGGGCATGGCGATGAAGTCTATGAGCGTTTTCCCTGAAAATAAAACGCTTCCATCCATTCAAGGCGGTGTTTTGGTTTTTGATGGAAATGACGGAAGCCTTAAAACAGTCGTCGATGGCATCCTGGTCACCAAGTGGAAAACGGCTGGCGATTCTGTTTTGGGCGCGAGATTGCTGGCTAACCCTGAACCCAAAACACATCTCATGGTGGGTGCGGGAACAGTAGCTGCATCAATTCTTGAGGCATATCATGAGATATTCCCATCAATCGAAAAATTCATCATTTATAATCGTACTGGAGAGAAAGCGCAAAAACTTGCTAAAGAATTGAGCGCGAAAATTTCAGGCATTGAAGTATCAAATGATTTGGCGGAGGCATGCGAAAAAGCAGACATCATCACCACCGCAACCATGACTGTGGAGCCTATATTAAAGGGTGACTGGGTAAGGCCTGGCACGCATGTCGATTTGATTGGCGCTTTCAAACCCAACATGCGCGAGGCAGATGATACGCTTTTGAGAAAGTCGGAAATTTTTGTCGACAGTCGGGAAACCACAATTGGTCACATTGGTGAAATTCAAATTCCACTAGAAAATGGAGTGATTTCCAAAGCGGACATTCTGGGTGACTTCTATGATCTTTGCACCGGCAAAGTTAAAAGAAGTTCAGACAACGCAATCACATTTTTTAAGAATGGCGGCGGTGCTCATTTGGATTTAATGACCAGTCTTGAAATCTATAACTCACTTCAAAAGTAAACAGAGTATTAATTTTTCTCTATTTTTCGTGACATAAATACAACACAAATTTTCAGACTACAGATTTAAACCTCAAAAATGCAATTTTTATCAAAAACTGTATTGTTTTGAAACATATCGGGAGCATTATCTAAATTACAGTAGGTGATTCGATTTGTTATTCTCCTCCCGACAAATTCAGAAGCGCCTTCTGTTACCCTCTTGGAGGTTAAGAGTGAATAACCTTCTAGTTACTTTGCCGGGCTCGATTAAGCCCGGCTTTTTTTTAATTACTTGTATAATGCTTCGCTTTGCAAATCCTTGTAGAGGTGTGCAACTTGCTCTTCATAACCATTAAATAATCTTGTCGGAATACGCTCACCTGTTTCAAGGTCACGTTCAGTCGCCTGCGTCCAGCGTGGATGATCCACTTCAGGGTTAACATTGGCCCAGAAACCATATTCTGTCGGCCCAAGCTCTTCCCAGAAACTAACCGGGCGTTCTTTTGTAAAACTGATTTTCTTAATCGACTTGATATGCTTGAAACCGTACTTCCAAGGTAGCGCAAGTCGTAGTGGCGCTCCCATTTGTTTTGGTACTGGCTTGCCATATGCACCCGTAACCATGAAGGTCATTTCGTTCATGGCTTCTTCCATTGTGATGCCCTCGACGTATGGCCAAGGATACCAAAATTGTTTTTGGCCAGGAGCAACGGATTTATCTTCGAAGGTTTCAAAGCGCATGAATTTGGCGTCATTGGTAGGCTTTGCAAGTGCAATCAGGCTTGAGAGCTCAAAACCGGACCAAGGGACCGTCATCGACCAGGCTTCAACGCAACGATGACGATACAGGCGCTCTTCCAATGGCATTTTTTTGAGGAGATCATCAATACCAATCGTCATCGGCTTTTCAACTTCGCCGTCAATTTCTATTTCCCAAGGGCTCACTTTCAACGCCTGCGCTGCTTCATGAATTTGCTTGTGCGAGCCAAACTCGTAAAAATTATTATAGGTAAGGTTCAGCTTTTCAGGTGTGATAGGACGATCTAATGTGTACTTCTCGTTTCGAACGATGTCTTTATAAAGACCTGCACTTGGATCTTCTGCAGCATATGCGCTTGAGGTTTTATAAGACATACCAGCTGCGGCCAACAAGCCACCCATTCCAAGTCCTTTAATCAACTCTCGACGATTAAGGAATACAGATTCTGATGTCGCTTTCGCCTCTGAAATTGTCCAAGACGGTTTAATAAAATTTCGTTTTCCCATGCGAAAACCCTTTTAAAATATATAAAAATACATACTCAAAATATGGGATAAACGCAGCGAAAAGCAACAAACATAATCTCACAAAGCTGTCAGATTAATTAAGCTTCGAAATACCTATTGAAGACACTGTGTTAATTTCATCCTCAGATGCACAAAGGTTTGTTTGCTCTGAACGTAATGATGTTTCAGGGCGAGGAACATCCAAATCGCCACATTGCGTAACACTTGAAAGATTACGCGGAATTCTAACCTGAACGCTGGACTGTCTATCACGTTCTATTAGCGTATTTGCATTGCCTCCGAAGGCATAACGAATACCACCGAAACCGCCAACATAACTGTCTTCACCAGCTTCAATTTCACCAAATACACTAAACCCGTCAAAACCCTGCTCATTCAGCAGATGCTCAAACGACAGATTACCAACATGTCCGCGTGATGTTAAACGGTGCCCTACAGAAACACGCAAGTTATCAGTGTAATAATAAGACAAATCTACTTCATCAATGAACTCTGATTCGAAGTGCTGTCCAAATTGCAAACCAAGAAGCGCATCTACTGACCAACGATCATGGTATGAGGATAATTCAACACCCACACGACCACCATGTTCAGGATCGGTGTAAGCCCAGTCCCCATAGATACCGATCAAACCTTTTTCATTGCGATAAAACAAATGCAAGCCACCCGCAGCACTTGTAAAATCGCCATCATAGATACCAACGGCGCCATCTAATTGTGCACCAAAATTGGCAAATCCAGGGATTGGTGTAGCAACAGAACCTGTAAACATGGCGTTTGAAGCCGTTCCAAGCACATTACGCTGATATGCGCCGCCAAGAATACTAACCTCGAAGTTAACCGCATCAACCGCAACCGCAGGCTGAGAAGGCGCTGGCTGCTGGGCAACAGGGATCGGATCAAGCAAGAGGTCAGCAGCATTTGCAGTATTTGTAATTGCTAAAAATCCAACTGCTAATGAAGCTGTTTTAAAAAGCGTATTCAATTTACCCACCTGTTTGGTACCGTCATTTATTTTATTGCGCGTTAAGCGATTATTTTGCAACCCATAGCACATAAACATAATCAGTTTCGCACTGTTTATGGTTAACAAGTAAGTTTTCCCACAGCCGTGTCATTTTTGCAATATGCACTATGAAGGCCATGAATTAGTTTAAATATGACAGTTTTGGTATTATGCAGTGATTTTGAGTGACTTGATCAATAGCAGATTATGACCCAAAGTTGCTGATCAGTTTTCAATGCTGAATAACAGACATTAGAGTAAAGCTGCCATTGATTTGAATAACTTTTCACCTGTATTATTTGCCTGATTAGGTTTCAATTAAATTTGTTATATTGTAGATTCCGATGATGGCAGACGAGGATTGGTATAGAAATGAAAAGTGGAACAAGCGTATAAAAGAGGCGTTTTTCGCTAAGCTAAACCGCGCTCGATCTCAACGCGACCAATATCTTGTCATTCAGGCTCATTACCTTGAAAAACATTATCCAGAAATCACGCTTGAATTAATTGAACTTTACTTTGCAACGAGAAAAGACAAGTTCGATGATGTCCGTGCTTATTGGGCGCAAGCATCTGCTTATAAAACGATGAAACAATACGAGCAAATGATACAAGCTTACAAAAAGGTTTTTAGGCGTGAGACAGAATTCCCAAGACATACAACAAGTGCCTATGTGGAGTTTCCTTATCTTGTCGCTTCAAAGAAAATATTCTCTGAATATGATTTTGCATTAGATATACTTTCTAAGAGAGCAGAAGACTGTAAATTTCCATTAAGTTTTTACAAGTGGAATGCTGCGCACGCTCTCATTGCATTCGATCAAGGGCGTACAGATGATGCATTAATGTATGCCAAAAAAGCGATTGAATTTGCTGAGGTTAAAAAGTCATGGTTTCGATACCATCCAAATTCTGGATTGGTTGGTAAAGAACATAAACTCGTAATAAAACAACTACTCAAAATTTTATAGTTACTTGATGTCCAATTTGCATTCTTAGTTGCTGTTGGTTCTTTCTTAAACTTAGGTAACTTTGACACATACCTGAACTTAACAAGCCAATTTCTCAAATCCATCAAACGAAAAAACCCGCCAAGAAAACTCAGCGGGTTTTAAAATTTGATTCAAACAATTTTACTTCAAGCTGGCGCAGAACTTCTGAATGCGTTCACAGGCTGCGGTCAGTGCCTCAGTTGAAGTCGCATATGAAATGCGGAAGTTTGGCCCTAGTCCAAATGCAGAACCGTGCACAACCGCAACGCCTTCTTGCT
>CALAIO010000267.1 GCA_937923355.1 uncultured Rhizobiaceae group bacterium
ACCCGCCATTACTCTAACTCTCAAAATGCGTAACCCCTCGCCTATCTTCATCAATTGTCAGCGTTGAGTGGAATGGGTCGTGGGCGCGTTGTTGGCAGTTGTGTCTTGGGCATAGGCGGCAGTTGACGCCTACTTCTGTTACGCTTTGGGTGGAGACTGAATCCTGCACACTGCCGTAAATCAATTCTGGTGCGTATTCGACGGGGCAGCCTAGTGAAATTGCCAGGCGTTTGTCTTCTGTAGAGAAGCGGATTGACGGTCTATCAACGGTTCTGTTGACGGTCATGTATCGACTGTGATCCGGCATTTCGACGACTTGCGTTAAAATGCGCCCCGGCACTCGGAAACAATAATGGACGTCGAGTTTGGGGCATGCGCCGCCAAACCTTGCAAGCTGAATGGGTGTAACATTAAAGCGCTTGGAAACATTGCCACCACGATCAACGCGCAGAAAGAAAAACGGAATGCCGCGTTTGCCAGGCTTTTGCAGCGTCGTTAAGCGATGGCACACTTGCTCATAGGAAACAGAGAAGACTGCCGCCAATCGATCAATGTCATACTTCGTTCTGAGCGCTTCTTCATAAAATTCATCATACGGCATGAGAATGGCAGCGGCAAAATAGTTCGCCAGCTCCACTCTGCATCTGGAGGACGCTACTTCATTTTCCAATATCGATTTTGGCAATTGTTCGTTGAGTAAATCATCATAACCAATCATGCCAACCATATGAGCCAATTGGAAAACCTGATTTTGATGATCCAGACCATCAGACAACATCAGCTGTTTCTTCTCGCGATCATAATAGCGCAGAGATGAACCAAGGATTTCATCGCGTACAAGCTTGACCTGTACTTTAAGCGTATCGGTCAGATATCTCTTGAGACTGCTATAGACCTCTTCACGGTCTTTTATACAAGCATTTCTGCACTCATCCGCACTTGCTTCCAGCACTTTGAAATGATTGTTGTTTGAACGAAAAAAGTCATGCACGCTTTGTTCAATACCAAGACTTGAACCGTGATTGGGCGAGATGAACTCATTTTGCTCTGCCAGTCGCTCGCCATAGGTGCGATAGGCGTTGAAGATGTTTACAAAGCCGTTCATCAGATTGGGCGCGCCCTCAAGTGCTGAACGCAATTCTTCAATATCGGGATTAATATCCCCAAAGGCAGGGTCTTTGGTAATCTGGCGCAGATCAGATAGCGCAATATTACTATCGGTATTGGTGAGCTCGCGCCAGTTCAGCCCGTATTTATCAGACAGGTTAATCAGGAATTTGAGTGAGGCGGGTCTTTGGTTGCGCTCAATCAGGTTGATATAGCTCGCACTCACGCTCAATTCCCCAGCCATTTCTGCCTGGGTTAATTGCCGTGATTGGCGCAATTCCCTTAGTTTGGGACCAATGAATATTTTCTCGCCTGCCATAAAGACAAGATGACGTAGTTTACAAAAAAGTCAATTTTGTAAATGCAAGTTTTTCTAAAATACAAAAAAGCCGCAAATGAGAATTGGAGAACTCACTTGCGGCCTTTAAAAAGAACCGAACCAATCGGGGTAGGCATCAGTTCAAATTTTGAAATTATGCTCCGAACGAACCAAACCTTGCAGGCTGTCTTTGCTCTTCAACTGGCGTGTAAGGCTTAATGACGTCGCCCTTGCCTGTTTCAACAACATAGAAAACCTTGCTGGTGAACTGAATTTTGTAGATGCTACAAAGGTGCGCTACTTGCGGTACGTCTTCTGTAATAAGCAGAACATTGCCTTCATATTCCTGAAGCATTTCGCATAGGTGAACTTCTTCGCAAGGCCCAACATCTTTCATGTCCATTTGAACTTGATTGTAAGAGATGAAATGGTTTTTCAGACGTTTAAGAATATCTTCTTCAACCGGACGCGCTAGACCTTCTTCGTTACGGCGAAGGTCGATAACATGACTATGTTCAAAACTGCCGTCCGTAATAATCTCATTAAGCTCTACAGTGCGTGCAATGGTTACAATTGAATCCTTATTCATAATTTTTCTCCTTATGCCGCAATGCTTGCTGCTGATGTTTGGTTGATGAAAGTTTTTTGTGCTGCTGCAACGCCTGAACCCAGTTCAATATCGATGCCACAGTCATGCATTGCCATTTCTGCACCTGCCAGCGCTTGCATAATCATGATTTCGTTCAGATCGCCCAAGTGCCCAATGCGGAATACTTTGCCTGCAACCTTGTTTAACCCCGCCCCCAAAGACATATTGTATTTGTAGTATGCTGTTTTAATCACTTCCGCACTGTCGATGTGCGAAGGCACCACGATGGCTGATACAGTATCTGAATAGCTTGCCAGATCTTTTGCGCAAAGCTCCAAACCCCAGGCATGCACCCCTGCACGTACTGCTTGTGCAAGACGCGTGTGACGCGCGATTACATTTTCCAGACCTTCTTCAAAGATGAAATCCAATGAAGCTCTAAGACCATGGAAAAGCTGCGTTGCTGGTGTATAAGGGAAATGCCCAGTTGCATTTGTTTTCATCATGTCGTCGTAAGAAAGGAATGTACGTGGCAGATTAGCGTCACCGCGCATCTCCATCGCTTTTTGACTCACTGCAACGATTGCCAAACCAGTTGGAAGCATGAAGCCTTTTTGTGATCCTGAGACGACAACATCAACGCCCCATTCATCCATGCGGAAATCAAGCGAACCTACCGAGCTAACACCATCTACACAAAGAAGAGCAGGATGGCCAAGGTCATCAAGAATGGTACGAAGCTCAGAAATATCAGATGCGACACCCGTTGCTGTTTCGTTATGACAAGCGAAGACACCTTTAATTTCATGGTTTGTATCCTTTTCCAAAATCTCACGATACTCAGCATGCGGTATGCCGTAGCCCCACTCTACTTCACAATGATGAACGTCGAGACCAAATCTTTGTGCCATATCCACCCAGAGCATGGAGAATTGTCCAAAACTGGACATAAGAACTTTTTCACCCGCGCTGAACAAGTTCGAAAGACAAGATTCCCAACCAGCTGTTCCTGAACCTGGGAACATAAATACTTCTGCTGTTTCAGTTTTGAAAACTTTTTTGAGATCTGCAAACAAGGGAAGTGTAAGTTCACCAAAATCTGGTGCGCGCATATCCTGCATAGGAACGTTAAGCGCTTGACGCACACTGTCTGGAATATTGGTTGGACCTGGAATAAAAAGCCCCGTTTTACCATTTGTATTTTTAATCATTGCTGTTCTCCATTTTGTTGAATGCAGAGTGGAATCCAATGATGAATAAAGATATCAAATTTGTGTAAATATGTACGTACTGTAATTTACATTAATTACATTTGTAACTTTTGTTATATATGGCTTTATAATTTTTTATTATCCCTGATAAACATAGTTATCGGTAGATATATCCCCTGCCCAAACATAAACGGACATAAATGCCTTGTTTGTAGTTTTATTTGCGTGAGGAAGCATCGAGGGATGATGTGATCGCTCACCCGCCTTATGTAAAAGATAGTCACCAGCCCCTCTTTTCCATAAAGCCTCGCCAGCAAGCATTACGAATATTTCTTCTGCTGGGTGTGTTCTTATACCGTAGTCAGAATTTGGATACATTCCATACAACCCAAGCCTGATAGCATCAGATTGCACCAAACCTTTAGGACCTAAAAGCTCAACGTGTACTTTTCTTTTACTCGCAGCGATATAGGCAGGGTCATTAGACGTTGTGGGTGGCTGCCACAGTAAATTCATTTCAGAAATTGTATTACAAACCGGATCTGCATCCTTTTGTAACAACACTTCTATCATGGATGATTCAAGTGTCGTATGCCCTGCGCTGTATTCTGCAAAAGCACTGGATTTGCGTAATTCACTCGCACCGAATTGCTCAATTGCTAGAGGACCATTAAGGGCATCAGCAACATCCAAAAATAATTTCGTTAGCTTCATAGACGCAATCCTTTAAAAGTCTGTCGGTGCACCGCCTTCTTCTTTGCGCTTTATAACGAAGGCTTCCAGTTCTTCTCGAATTGCTTCATCCATAGGTGGTGCTTCAAACTCATTCAGGATTTGCTTCCAGACTTTGTTTGCTCTGGTGACTGTAAGCTCGGCGCCTCTGTCTTCCCAGTTTTCAAAATTTGACCAATCAGACAAGAACGGATCATAAAAGGCTGTTTCATACCTATCCTGAGTGTGTTGGATACCAAAGAAGTGACCGCCTTGACCCACTTCTGCCATAGCATCCAGCGCCAGTTCCTGATCATCCCATTTCACGGGTCTATCCATATAGGTAATTATTTGCTGCAGTTGTTCACAATCCATTATGAATTTTTCGTACGACGCACATAACCCACCTTCAAGCCAACCAGCGGCGTGATAAACCATATTAACTCCGGACGTCATGGCCGCGAATAAAGAATGAGAACTTTCCCATGTTGCCTGATTGTCAGGTGCGTTTGATACACATGTATTGGATGCTCTGAGAGGTATATTGTAATATCTTGCCATCTGCCCTGTCATTTGTGTTGTACGCATATAATCCGGCGTACCAAAGGCTGGCGCGCCGGTTTTCATATCCACATTGGAGGAAAATGTTCCAATTGCTGCCGGACATCCAGGATTAACACATTGCGATAGAACCACTGCAATTAATGCTTCTGCAATAGATTGCGCAACCGTGCCTGCAAGCGTTATGGGCGACATGGCACCAGCCAACGTAAATGGCGTGACGACTGTGGGTTGTCCACGGCGCGCGAGACGCATCAAGCCATCTAACATCGGGTGGTCGTGTTTCAGCGGTGATGTTGAATTAATGTTTGTGTACATGCGCGGCGTTGCATCAAACTCTTCATGCGTTAGCCCGCCTGCAATGCGGGTCATCTCCATTACATCTTCGACACGCTCTTTGCCAAGCGAATAAGCATGAACAACCTTATCTGTCATTGTTAGCTTGTCATAAAGACAATCAAGATGGCGAACGGATGGATGAATATCCATCGGCTCTACAGGGTAGCCACCTGCAAAATGCAGACAATTGAAATATTGCGTTAGCTTGATAAAATCCTGATAAGCCTTGCGATTACCGACTTTGCGCCCTTCATCCAGATTTGAGTAATTCGGGGGTGAAGACACCTTGCCAAAGACGATGTGATTGCCACCAATTGTAATTTTACGATCTGTATTTCTTGGCGTCAGGGTGAACTCCGAAGGAACAGTTTTGAGCTTTTCCATCACCATCGCACGG
>CALAIO010000268.1 GCA_937923355.1 uncultured Rhizobiaceae group bacterium
GGGCAGTCCAAGTTTGAATTCTTCTGCATTGGCGATGGTTGGAGAACTCATAAAGAGGATTACAAAAAGGCATGGTTTCAACAGTTGAAATATGTGCCGCATGGGTTTATTCACTGGGGCAGATTTAACGAAAAACCTCAAAGGTAAAATTATGGCATCGCGCAAAGTGTTTCTCCTTCCAGGAGATGGAATTGGTCCCGAAGCGACCGCAGAAGTAACTAAGATTATCAACTGGATGAACGAAGCGCTAGACTCTGGTTTCGAAGTTGAAGAAGGTCTTGTCGGTGGTGCAGCATATGATGCACATGGTGAAGCTATTTCTGATAGTGACATGGAAAAAGCTCTAGCAGCTGATGCTGTTCTTTTTGGGGCGGTTGGTGGTCCCAAATGGGATGATGTTCCTTATGAAGCGCGCCCTGAAGCTGGTCTTCTTAGACTTCGCAAAGATATGGAACTTTTTGCAAATCTTCGTCCTGCTATTTGTTATCCGGCATTGGCTGACTCCTCTTCACTTCGTAAGGATGTGGTTGAAGGTCTTGATATTTTAATCGTGCGTGAGCTTACAGGTGGTGTTTATTTTGGTGAACCAAAAACGATTACAGATTTGGGCAATGGTCAAAAGCGTGCGGTTGATACGCAAGTCTATGACACATTTGAAATTGAGCGTATTTCCGGTGTTGCTTTTGAAATGGCTCGCACACGCGACAACCGTGTTTGTTCGATGGAAAAACGCAATGTGATGAAATCTGGTGTTCTGTGGAATGAAGTTGTTTCCGCAACACACAAGGAAAAATATGCAGACGTTGAGCTTGATCACATGTTGGCAGATGCTGGTGGTATGCAGCTTGTGCGCTGGCCAAAACAATTTGATGTAATTGTAACCGATAACCTCTTTGGTGATATGCTTTCTGATGTTGCTGCGATGTTAACAGGTTCTCTTGGCATGTTGCCGTCTGCCTCTCTTGGTGCACCAGATCCGGTGACAGGTGCTCGCAAAGCAATGTATGAACCGGTTCACGGTTCAGCACCTGATATTGCAGGTCAAGGCATTGCTAACCCAATTGCAATGATTGCCTCTTTTGCAATGATGTTACGTTACTCATTCAATATGGTTGAAGAAGCAGACAAAGTAGAAAAAGCAATTGCAAATGTGCTTGATACAGGAAAGCGCACTGGCGATATCTGGTCAGAGGGTTGTGAGAAAATTACTACTGCTGAAATGGGCGATGCTATTCTTGCCGAGCTTCAAACCTTGGCTGCATAAGTAAAAATTATGAGCCAGGAATTTGAAACCTATTTCAAATCACTATCTGGCTCTTGGAACTTGAAGCGAGAAATCTCTACAGGTGAAAAATTAATTGGGAAAGCCGATTTTGAATGTATTTCGAAGTCGGCTTTTTTATTGCGTGAAGAGGGTGAACTTACTTTAAAAAGTGGAGCTCAAATTCATGCATCCAGAATTTGGTATTGGCATTTATCTGTAAATCAAACACTGAAAATTACATATGATGAATTGCGCCAGCAAGAGTATCACTTGGTTAGATTAAAACATGTTTCTGACAAGTGGCGCGGAGAAGCCCAGCACTTATGTGGTTCAGATTTATACAGCGGCGAATATTTGTTTTGTAAGAAGGGTTTTGAGATCAGGCAGACGATCAAAGGGCCTAACAAGGATTATATGGTTTTAAGTCACTATTCAAAATAGCTGGACGGTGATCCTGAATGTTTTCCGCGTTTTCCAAAAAATTCTGGCTTGTCTTTACCACAGATAAAATTCTTTGCTTTTTTGTCTGCAAGTTCCTGTGAAAGCTTATTGGCATTTTTATTGGCGCGAGCGTCCACATAACCTACGACGCATGATGTTGGTGTTTCATGCGTTCCAACGGTTGAGACGACCAGAACCTGACCTTCCAGTTCCTTTTTATATTCGCCATCGTCGTTGGAGTTCTCGACGAAGTATCTCAAGATTGCTGCGTAAGGCTTTTTATTTTTCAAGCGCCATTCAATCGTATCATTGGCGCGGTTAAACTGACCAAAACTTTCCCATTGATTATTAAGTCCTGCGATATGCCCGAAGCGTACCATTTGGCGCAAATCACCTTCTGAGAAAATGACCGGATATCCTGTATAGCCAGCACAAGTAGCGGTTAAGCCTTGCTCATATTCAGAGATGATGGTGCAAGTTTTGTCAAAATCAATTTTTGTATAGGCATTGCTTTGAGCATAAGCAGGGGATGTGGCAAGAAATAAGCTAAGTAGAATTAGTCGTTGCCACATTGTGATTTCCTTATCCGAAGGCTGGAATGAGCGAACTTACAATAAACCTTTGTAAGAAAAAGATGATGACCAGTACAATAATAGGTGAAAGATCTATGCCGTTGAAATTTGGCATGAAGCGTCGGATTGGTCGATACATGGGTTCGGTCAGCTGATAGAGCATACTACCGATTTGACCAACAAACTGGTTTGATGAATTGATTACATTAAATGCGAAAAGCCAAGAGAAAATGGCCGATGCAATGACGATGAACCAGACGATGTCAAGAATGAAATATAAGGTTTGAAAAAGGGCAATCATAAGTGGCTCCGTATTTTATTATCTTTCATTTGGCCTTTCTTGCGTTTCAAATCAAGTATGATTTTTTGCAGGCCCTATCCAATGGTTGAGGAAATCACTTAGCCATTGTTTGACTTGGGGGTCATGTTTGGGTCTTGCTTCAAATTGTTGTTCGCGATTTTGAGCGCCCGGCAAGATAAATCTATGGGATGCCTTTGTGGTCCACTTGTGCATCATGTAGTGGGTCACTTCTGAATGAAACTGAACCCCATAAGCGTTTTCACCATATTGAAATGCCTGATTGGGATATTCTTCACCGCTTGCCAAAAGTGTTGCGTCTTGAGGAAGAGAAAACCCTTCCGTGTGCCATTGATAGACATGATCAGGCCAATCCATCATGGTTTCCCCGGCTTGTGTAGCTTTGATTGGATAATAGCCTACTTCGACGTATTCATCCTTATGGGGCGTTACTTCGCCACCCAGATGTTTTGAAAGCATTTGCGCGCCCAGACAAATACCGAAGAACGGCTTGTCCTCTTTTAAGGGTACTGACATCCACTCGAT
>CALAIO010000269.1 GCA_937923355.1 uncultured Rhizobiaceae group bacterium
ATGATCCGCGCTATGCACCCGGCAACGGGCACAAAACCATTTGAATTATGCAATTGTGCTGATCTTGGCGATGTTGCACCAAACCCTGCAGGTCTTGAAGATACACTTGAGCGTGTAACGACTTATTATAAACGCATTCAAAAAGATGGCATTGTACCTCTATCTGTTGGTGGGGATCATTTGACCAGTCTTCCAGTCTTGCGTGGATTATCAAATGGTCGCGCATTATCGATGATACACTTTGATGCGCATACAGATTTGTTTGAGGGATATTTCAACGGAACGATGTACACACACGGAACACCTTTCCGTCGCGCGATTGAAGAAGGCATTCTTGACCCGACAAAAGTTGTTCAAATTGGCATTCGCGGCACCATGTATGATGGTGAAGATATCGAATGGGGCAGGGAGCGCGGAGTAACCATCATTGATATCGATGAGTGTATGAAGCGCGGATATGAAGATGTGATGGCTCAGGCGCGCGACATCGTAGGTGAAACAGAAACTTATGTAAGTTTTGACATTGATTTTATTGATCCTGCTTTCGCGCCAGGAACAGGTACGCCAGAAATTGGCGGTGTTGATACATGGACTGCACAGCAATATGTGCGAGGTTTGTCTGGGGTGAATGTTATTGGTGCAGATATGGTGGAAGTTTCTCCACCATTTGATGCCTCTGGTAATACAGCTTGGGTTGGCGCTTCGATACTTTTTGAGTTATTGTGCAATCTTGCTGAATCACATGCTCGAAGAAAAGAAGCATAAAAGGCATAAAGTTTGTGAGAGCGGTAGGGCAGCGTAGCCACTCTTACTTTTAAATTTCCGCTGTAAACTTAGGGAGAGAAAAATGAAAACTCTAAAAACAATGGTAGCAGCGCTTGCAGCATCTTCAGCGATGTTTGTAGCTACTGCACCAGCTAATGCACTAGACGAACTAACAGTTGCTTACTTCCTGGAATGGCCAACACCAAACCAGTTCGCTCAAGCTAACAAAATCTACGAAAAAGAGCTTGGCGTAAAAGTTAACTGGGTATCTTTCGATGCTGGTACTGCTATGTCAGCTGCTATGGCTTCTGGCGATGTACACATCTCGTTCTCACAAGGTGTAACACCGTTCCTAGTAGCAACTGCTGCTGGTCAAGACCTTCAGGTTGTAGACATTGCTGTTTCTTACTCTGACAACGACAACTGTGTTGTTCGTTCTGAGCTAGAAATCACAAAAGACAATGTTGCTGATCTTAAAGGCAAGAAAGTTGCTGTGCCGCTAGGTACTGCTGCTCATTCTGGCTTCTTGGCTCAAATGAAGCACTTCGGCATCAATGAAGCTGATCTTACAATCGTTGATATGGCTCCATCAGACTCTGCTGCAGCATTCTCACAGCCAAACACAGACCTAGCAATGGCTTGTGGTTGGGGTGGTTCGCTTCGCACAATGAAAGAGCACGGCAACCCAATCATCGAAGGTGCAGAAAAAGAAGCTGTTGTTGGTAAAGTGTTTGACGTAACATCTATCCCAACATCATTTGGTGAAGAAAACCCAGAGCTTCTAGCTAAGTTCCTTAAAGTGACTGCTGACATGAATGCAAAATATGCAAAAGACAGCGCTCCTATGATGGCGTCAATTGCTAAAGCTGCTGGTATGGATGATGCTGGTACTAAAGCTGTTATCGGTACATTCGTGTTCCCAACAGTTGAAGAGCAACTTTCTGATGCTTGGATGGGTGGCTTTGTTGCTAAAAACCTAGCTGACAGTGCAAAAGCACTTGAAGAAGGTGGCAAAATCAAAGCGCTTAGCGATTACAATGCACTTGTAAACTCAAGCTACCTTGAAGCTGCTTCTAAGCTTTAATTTGCTAAAATAGAATATGCACAGTCCCATTAAGTTTGGGGCTGTGTTTTTAATAATAATAATTTCTTTAAAATGGGAAGAGGTAGGCAATGAGCGGGCTCATTATTGATGATGTTTCAATGACCTTTGAACTGCCAGATGGCGGCAAAGTTGAAGCGTTAAAAAATATCAATTTAAATATCAAAGAAGGTGAGCTGCTGTCGGTCTTGGGACCATCAGGTTGCGGAAAAACTACACTTCTAAATATCTGTGCAGGCTTCCTTGCGCAAACAGGTGGCAGCCTCTCATTGAATGGTGATGTGATAACTGGACCCAGCCCTGAACGTGGGATGGTTTTCCAAAAAGGCGCTTTGTTTGAGTGGATGTCTGTGCGCAAGAACGTTTCTTTCGGTCCGGAACTTAAAGGCATGGCAAAAGCAGAAATGAACGATAAAGTTGATCATCTGCTTGAGGTTGTCGGACTTCAGGACTTCAAGGAAAAAGCAATTTACGAACTTTCCGGTGGTATGCAGCAGCGTGTGGCTCTTGCCCGTTGTCTTGCTAATGAGCCAGACGTTATTTTGATGGATGAACCGCTTGGTGCGCTTGACGCACTGACGCGGGAAAAAATGCAAGGTCTTGTGCTTAAGCTCTGGAAAGAGACAGGCAAAACAATCATTTTGATTACGCACTCAGTTGAAGAAGCGCTTCTGCTTGGTGAGCGCCTAATCGTGATGGCGCCGCGACCTGGTCGCATTCACAAAGAATATAATCTTCCCTTTGCAGAGATGGGCGTTGGCGCCGATCTTCGTGAAGTCAAGAAACACAAAAAATTCGGCACAACCCGTGATGAAATTCTTTCCATGATTTGGGATATGGAAGAAGAAATCATGGGCAGAACCGAAAGCGCGTAGGGGTAAGAGTTATGTTTTTTACAAGTGAAGATTTTATTTCTGAATTTGGCTTTGCTATCACAACATCCCTTTGGATGATTGTCGGCATTGCACTTATTTTTGCTATTTATCTTGTATTCAGTGCCGCATTTGCCTTTATTTATGGCCTTTACGCAAAAGGCAAAGAAGCAAAAGGGTTTGGCTCTCTTAAAACAGTTACTTTCGGAGACGAAAGTGCTGTTGTAGCTAACCGGGTTGCTTCCGTG
>CALAIO010000270.1 GCA_937923355.1 uncultured Rhizobiaceae group bacterium
AATTAAAGCCCAGATGCTCAATCAGCTCCGCCTTGCAGGGAGCTGGTGTTAAACGCGGCACGGGGGCATCTGGTACGAAGACGGTTCGCGGATGTGGTTCGAACGTCAGCACGGTTGCGGAGACACCTGCAAGCTCGGCAAGTTTAACAGCCGTTTGCAAGACAGCCTGATGGCCACGATGGACACCATCGAAATTGCCAATGGCAATGACGCCGCCTTTTAGGCTTTCAGGAAAATCTGCCGGATTGTTAATGCGGGTAAAACTCATAAAGAATAAATGCCGTAAAGCTTGTTACCAGACAAGTTCTTTTATCCAATAAGTCGGGCTTGCATTATTGTCTTTCAAAAATGCCTGTAGCTTGTCATCGTCAACTTCGCCACCCGCATTATAATCAACCGCATGAATGCCGTTGGTGATGAAAAGACCGTCGATGCCATTTTGATGTGCACCCAGCACATCGGTTGGCAGGCCGTCACCAATGCCAATAATGCGTGACTTGTCGATTTTTCTACCAAGGATTTTTTCACCGCGCTCAATGGCGACATCGTAAATTGGATTATACGGCTTGCCGACGATTTGCGTTTCACCACCGAGTTTGTCGTATTCACGTGCCAGAGCGCCTGCGCACCACAACAGTCTATCGACAACCTCCACCACAATGTCAGGATTGGCGCAGATGAAGGGTAGTTTCAGTTCAATGTATTTTTTGAAACGTTCGACGTATTCATCCGGGTGTTCGTTGTAATCATCAAACAAACCCGTGCAAACAATCCCTGCTGCCTTTTCTGGTTCGGCGAATTCCACATTCAAGCCATCATAAAGTGCAAAGTCACGATCCGGGCCAATGTGGTAGACTGCGCCATCCAGCGCCTTGATAAGCTCGCGGGTTACATCGCCAGAAGTAACGAGATCATCGAACACACCTTCAGGACAATTCATGCTGGCCAATTGTCTTAACACAGGGCCTTGCGGACGTGGTGCATTGGTGATCATGACCACTGGCACACCCGCCTCACGTGCTTTGGTCAAGGCATTTGCAGCGTCTAACCAGATGTTCTTGCCATTGTGCAAAACGCCCCAGACATCGCAGAGGATTAGATCATAATTTTCAATGATATTTGAAAGGCCTTGCGCGTGCGGAACCATGCTCATCAGGAATGTACTTTCGGGATATTGAACGTCGTACCCTCAATTGCCATATCGAGGGAAGTGAGACAACCAAAGATTTTATGCTTTTGTTATCACTCGTTCTCTTGACTCTTATCCACAGACTCCCTATCTCTCCTCCGTTAGCACTCTCTAATAATGAGTGCTAATTTGTTTCAAACGTTAGTTGCGCAATCTCGCGCATATAATAATGGGTAAATTAACATGGCAAAAATGAAATTTCGTCCTCTACATGATCGTGTGGTTGTACGTCGCGTAAATGCTGAAGAAAAAACTGCAGGCGGCATTATCCTTCCTGATTCAGCTCAAGAAAAACCTTCTGAAGGTGAAGTTGTGGCTGTTGGTTCTGGTGCACGCAATGAAGCGGGCAAAGTGGTTGAGCTTGATGTGAAAAAGGGTGATCTCGTTCTTTTCGGCAAATGGTCAGGCACAGAAGTTCAAGTTGGCGGTGAAGACCTGCTGATCATGAAAGAATCTGACATCATGGGCATCATCGGTTAATCCGAGACGCTCTCATCTAAAAGTAATTCGTATAAATTTAAGGAGCTAATAACATGGCTGCCAAAGAAGTAAAATTTGGAACTGACGCACGCGAGAAAATGCTTCGCGGTGTTGATATCCTTGCAAACGCTGTAAAAGTAACGCTTGGCCCAAAAGGTCGTAACGTTGTTCTGGACAAGTCATTCGGTGCACCGCGCATCACGAAAGACGGCGTATCTGTTGCAAAAGAAATCGAGCTTGAAGACAAGTTTGAAAACATGGGCGCTCAGATGGTGAAGGAAGTTGCTTCCAAGACCAATGATGTTGCTGGTGACGGTACTACGACTGCTACTGTGCTTGCACAAGCAATCGTAAAAGAAGGTGCTAAAGCAGTTGCTGCCGGCATGAACCCAATGGACCTTAAGCGCGGCGTTGATATGGCTGTTGCTGAGGTTATCGAAGACCTTGTTAAAAAGTCCAAGAAAATCAAAACGTCTGAAGAAGTTGCGCAAGTAGGCACAATCTCTGCAAATGGCGAAGCACAAATCGGCATCGACATTGCAGAAGCAATGCAAAAAGTTGGCAACGAAGGCGTTATCACTGTTGAAGAAGCAAAAACTGCTGAAACAGAGCTTGAAGTTGTTGAAGGCATGCAGTTCGACCGCGGTTACCTTTCACCGTACTTCGTAACGAACCCGGAAAAAATGGTTGCTGATCTTGAAGATCCTTACATTCTTCTTCACGAGAAAAAACTTTCTAACCTACAAGCCATGCTTCCGCTATTAGAAGCTGCTGTTCAGTCTTCACGTCCACTGCTTATCATTGCAGAAGATGTTGAAGGTGAAGCACTTGCTACGCTAGTGGTCAACAAACTACGTGGCGGTCTGAAAATCGCTGCTGTTAAAGCACCTGGTTTTGGTGATCGTCGCAAGGCAATGTTGGAAGACATCGCTATTCTTACTGGTGGTCAAGTGATCTCAGAAGACATCGGCATTAAGCTTGAAAACGTGACTTTGGACATGCTTGGCACTGCGAAAAAAGTGAACATCTCAAAAGAGAACACTGTTATCGTAGACGGCGCTGGCAAGAAAAAAGACATCACTGGCCGTGTCGGTCAAATCAAGCAGCAGATCGAAGAAACTTCATCTGACTACGACCGTGAAAAACTACAAGAGCGTCTTGCAAAACTTGCTGGCGGTGTTGCGGTTAT
>CALAIO010000271.1 GCA_937923355.1 uncultured Rhizobiaceae group bacterium
TTTTTTTATGGAATAAAATATAAACTGGAATTTAAAACCATGCCACATTCTCTTCGCCAACAATTAGAACAAGCCATTCGTGCTATTCCTGACTACCCCAAGGAAGGGATTATGTTTCGCGATATTACAACGCTTTTAAGCGATGCTTCCGCTTTTCGTCGTTCGATTGATGAGCTTGTGCATCCCTATAGTGGTTCACAAATAGATTTTGTTGCGGGCATTGAGGCACGTGGGTTCATCCTTGGTGGGGCAATGGCGCATCAGCTTTCCTGCGGGTTTGTACCCATACGTAAAAAAGGCAAATTGCCTTCGGACTCCATCTCGATTGAATATGATTTGGAGTATGGCAAGGATGAATTGGAAATTCACAAGGATGCCTTCAAGAAGGGTGCACGGGTTCTGCTTGTTGATGATTTGATCGCAACGGGTGGTACGGCTGAGGCTTCGGTTAGTCTTCTGCGAGAGCTTGAAGCTGATATTATTGGAGCTTGTTTTGTGATTGATCTGCCAGAATTGGGTGGGCGTAAAAAGCTCCGTGATATGGGGATTTCCGTTCGCACGCTCGTTGAGTTTGACGGGCATTAGGTAAGCTTTTGGATTGTCGCTTTTAGCACTTTAAAATCTTTCCCGACTCACCATTATGCACTCTAATAAAATTGGAGAGAGTAAATGAAAGTCGGATTTATTGGCCTTGGCAATGCGGGCGGAAAGCTTGCGGGCAGTCTGCTTCGAAATAAACATGACCTAACGGTTTTGGATTTGGACAAGCAGGCAGCACAACCTTTTCTGGATCAAGGGGCTAAATGGGCTGAAAGTGCCAAGGCAATGGCGCAGGCCTGTGATCTGATCATTACTTGTCTGCCTAGCCCTGCGGCTTCTGCTGCCGTAATGGAGGGTGAGGGCGGTATTCTCGAAGGTATTAGTGAGGGTAAAATTTGGGCTGAGATGTCTACGACAGATGCAGATGAAATCAAGCGTTTGGCAAAGCTTGTAGAAGCCAAAGGTGGAACGGCTGTTGAGTGCCCTGTCTCTGGTGGGTGTCATCGTGCAGCAACGGGTAATATTTCGATTTTTGTAGGTGGAGAACGTGCAGCTTTTGATCGTATGTTACCATTCTTGAAAACCCTTGGACGGCGCATCTTGCATACTGGGGAATTAGGCTCAGCTTCCATTCTCAAAGTAATGACGAACTATCTGGCAACGGCCAATCTGATTACCATGTGCGAAGCCATGGTGACGATGAAAGCAGCTGGCATTGATATGGCAACGACTTATGAAGCCATGGTGATTTCGTCTGGTACTTCCTTTGCTGCGGAAACCGAAGGGCAGGTCATTTTGAACGGCAGTCGCGATATTGAGTTCACCATGGATTTGGTGCTCAAGGACATAGGGCTTTTCCAAAAAATTGCGGAAGATAATAACGTGCCGCTTGAAATAAGCCCTATGCTCATTGACATCATGAAAGACGGGCAAAAGCGCTATGGCGAACGTGCCAATTCAGATGATATTATCAGGCGTTTGGAGGATGCGACTGGCCATGAGATTTTGGCCGATGGCTTTCCTGCATTACTGGTTGATGATGAACCAGAAGAAGAAGGCTATGAGGTTGTGCCGCGCGGACGATCATAGCGATTTTGCTCTTGGTTTAATTCTCATGTTACGTAGGGATAAGGGACGATTGGTTCTTACAATTTCTGCGTGTTTGCTTTATTTATAGATGAGTAAATTCTCAATGACCTTCCACAGGAGCGGCTGAGCAGCCAGTATTTCATATCCATGACCTTATTGATTTTCTTTCTTTTCCTTGCGGTATTTGTTTCCTTTTTGTGTTCGGTGTGTGAGGCGGTTCTGCTTTCAATCCGGCCGGCCTATATCGCAACACTTGAAGAAACCAAGCCAACACTTGCTAAAAAGCTAAAGGGCTTAGTTGAGAATATTGATCGCCCGCTTGCTGCCATTTTGACTGCTAATACCATCTCCCATACCATGGGCGCTGCAGGTGTTGGTGCGCAGGCCACTGTTGTGTTTGGCAATGAATATCTGGGCGTTATCTCGGCCGTTCTTACGCTTGTGATCTTAGTGTTTTCAGAGATTATTCCAAAGACCCTAGGTGCAACTTATTGGCAAAAGCTTGCACCTAGTATTAGCAAGATTATTCAATGGATGATCTGGGGGCTTTTCCCGCTTGTTTGGCTATCTGAAAAACTTACCAAGTTTATGTCTGGTGGCCATGCAAGTCCGTTCACCTTTAGCCGTGATGAAGTGCGTGCGATGATGGACATCGGCAAAAATGAGGGCGTGTTCAATGAAGAAGAACATGTCATCTTTACCAATATGATGAAAATCCGCCAGATTTCCGTGCGCGATATCATGACACCAAGATCGGTCGTTTTTGCTTTGTCAGGTGATATGACGGCAGAGGAATACTTCAAAGAACATCCAAAGTCTGCTTTCTCAAGGGTGCCACTTTTCTCATCTTCGCCTGATAGTATTGATGGATATGTTCTAAAAGTAGATATTCTTGCCGCAATTGCTTCTGGCAAGAAGAAAACAAAACTTTCTTCTCTGAAACGAGACTTCTTTGTACTCACCGATCAAATGTCTGCCTTTGATGCCCATTCCAAGCTGATTAATCAGCAAACCCATATGGCACTTGTGCTGGATGAATACGGTTCAGTTCAAGGCTTGGTGACGCTCGAAGATGTGATTGAAACCATCATGGGGCTTGAAATCACCGATGAACTAGACACCGTAGAAGACATGCAAATCCTCGCGCGAAACCAATGGCGTAAACGCATGAAACTCATGGGCGTGGACACAGAAAAGGTAGATACTTCGGTTTGATTAAAGTTTTAGAGCTGAGTGAATGCCTTAAGCTTGATTAGTATTTTTAATATCAAGAAAATTGACAGTTAACTATTTTATAAAGCATCCTTTTATACGGGAGGGTGTTTTATGAATAAAGATAGCATATACGAAGTTTTAAAAATGAAGCCGCCAAAAAAAGGTGGCGAACAGGCGCGGTTGTTTCCAGTACTTTCTGAAAGTTCCAAAGAGGGCCGAGCTGCATCGATCTTTCTAGCTTGTTTATCATTGGTTCCTGAATTTGCCGATAAAATTCTTCACCCATTAGGTCGAAAAATTGGATCGCGATCAAAGGTATATTGTTTAACTGAGGTATGCTTTGACGAAAATAAAGATAATCGTCCAGATGGATTGGTTGGTGTCGTTACATCTGGAAATGTCTGGAAAGCATTGTTAGAATTCAAGGTTGGTGGTGAACTTACTAAAGACCAAGTGGAGAGATATCTCAAAGTTGCTAGAGATGCAAAAATGGATGCCGTCATCACGATTTCTAATGATATTGTTCCTACTCCTGACGTGTCACCAGTCGTTGTTGACAAGCGACTGGTAAAAAGCGTGTCGCTCTTTCATATTTCTTGGATGCAAATTTTCACACATGCACAAATGTTAATTGCCAATAATAAAATTTTAGACTCTGACCATGCATTAATCATTGAAGAGTTTTTGCGATTTTTAATGCACCCTAGTACTGGCATAAAAGGGTTTGCTCAAATGCCATCCGAATGGCCCACTTTAATTGATAAGGCTCGAAATATCGGAAATTTAAACAAAAATGGAAAAGATGAACAATCTGTTATTAATGGATGGATGCAAGAAGAAAGGGAGCTGTCTTTCATACTGTCACAAAAGACTGGCGCGTATTGTAGATTAAAACGAAATAGAATTGAGTCTGGAGATGTAGGTGAGATTGTTAAAAGTCACATGAAGCGTCTTTGTGATGATTATTACATTGAATCAGAGCTTTTGGTCTCGAACGCTGCTGCACCTCTGCAAGTCAAAGCAGATTTAAAATCGAGAACGATTTCTTTTGCTATGCGCTTATCTGCGCCTCAAGATAAGTCGCGCTTATCTGCTAGTGTGAATTGGCTATTAAGGCAGATACCTAATGACATAAAAGAATGTGATATTGTTGCGCATTGGTCAGGAAGAACGCCTTCAACAAGAAAGCCTGTTGAAGTGTTAAGAGAGGATCAGAGCGAAATTATTTCTACAAACAAGTCTGCGCTTCCTACTGCTTTTGAAGTGTCTAGAGTCATAAGCTTAGGTGCAAAATTTTCCAGTAGGAAAGGTTTGATATCTGCTTTAGAAACAGAAGTTGTTAGGTTTTATACAGAGATTGGTGAAAATTTGTCTGAGTGGACACCTAAACCAAGTAAAACGATGAAAACTTCGATCGCTGAAGAAATTGCACATAAAACTACATTTTATGATAAAGATACCTTGAACGGTGAGATGCTTTAAACGTTAAACTTGAACAGCATCACGTCGCCGTCTTGCACCACATATTCCTTGCCTTCGTCGCGGGATTTGCCTGCTTCCTTGGCTTTTGTTTCGCCGCCTAGTGTGACGTAATCATCATAGGCAATCGTTTGTGCGCGGATGAAGCCTTTTTCGAAATCCGTGTGGATAACACCTGCGGCTTGCGGGGCTTTTGAGCCTGCTGCGACTGTCCAGGCGCGGGTTTCCTTTGGCCCCGCAGTGAAATAGGTCAGGAGTTCTAGAAGTTCGTAGCCAGCAGAAATCAAACGGTCGAGGCCAGACTCTTCAAGACCGTTCATTTCCAGATATTCTGGCTGTTCTTCGTCAGGAAGCTGTGCGATTTCTTCTTCGATGGCTGCTGAGATGACTACGGATTGCGCGCCTTCGCTGACGGCCAGTTTTGCAACCGCTTCGCTGTGGGCATTGCCTGATCCGGCATCGCTTTCTGCTACGTTACAAACGTATAGAATGGGCTTTGAGGTGAGGAGGTTCAGGCCTTTTAGAATTTTAAGATCGTCTGGCTCAATGCCGTCGAGCAAAACACGTGCTGGTTTGCCCTCGGTTAAAAGCTCGATGGCCTTTTCCATCATCGGCAGCACGGCCATGGCATCCTTGTCTTTGGCGCCAGCTGCACTTTTGGTTTTCTTCAGGCGTTTTTCAAGACTTTCAAGATCAGCCAGCATGAGTTCGGTATCGATGGTTGCGGCATCTTCTACCGGATCAATTTTACCTTCAACATGCGTGATGTCATCGTCTTCAAAACAACGCAGCACGTGGATGATCGCATCGACTTCGCGGATGTTGGCAAGGAACTGATTGCCCAGTCCTTCGCCTTTGGAGGCGCCTTTGACGAGGCCAGCAATATCGACAAACGAAATACGTGTCGGGATGATTTCCTTGGAACCAGCAATTTTTGCAATCTCATTCAGGCGTGTATCAGGCACGGCCACTTCGCCCGTATTCGGCTCAATCGTACAGAAAGGATAATTAGCCGCCTGCGCTGCTGCAGTCTTCGTAAGTGCATTAAAAAGCGTAGATTTGCCCACATTAGGAAGGCCAACAATACCGCATTTAAATCCCATGATCAGGAACCTTTAGTTTGTAATGATAAGAGTTGGATATGCTTTAGTGGAAGTGGGGTGCGAGGGCAAGGGGGGGGTGATTTGGGTCGCATTTGAACAAGACATATTTAGGATACAGATTTATAATGATCCCTAAAATTAAGCGGGGTTACCATGACAGAAAGAGGCGCTCACTTTATAAACCTTGACCGTTATCCAATCCACGAAAACGGCGCGAAACGCGATGCAATTCTGAATACTGTTCGCGACGACTTAAATCGTGATGGATGTGCGGTGCTAAAGGGGTTCCTCACAAAGGATGGTATTGATGCTCTTGCAATAGAGGCTGAGAGTGTATCCGATATGGCTCATAAGTCTTTTAATCGGACCAATCCATATTTTACTAAAGATAACCCTGATTTGCCTACCGACGATCCAAGGCGCCAATTTTATGACCGTTCCAATGCATTCATTCCTGCAGATAATTTTCTTCAGGATGGCCCTTTAAGATCTGTTCACGATTTTGAAGGGTTCGACACTTTTATCAAAGACTGTCTGCAGGAGAAAAACTTTTACCGATATGCAGATCCACTTGCCGATGTCATTGTAAATATGGCTGATGAAGGCAACGGTTTCCCTTGGCACTTTGATACCAATAATTTCACCGTGACACTCGCTATTCAGAATGCTGAGTCTGGCGGTGCATTTGAATATGCTGCTGGTATTAGAGAGGGAAATGAAAATTTTGATGAGGTCAAGCGTGTGCTGGATGGCACCTCGGACAAGATCACAGTCCTTGAATTAGAGCCCGGTGATTTGCAACTTTTCAGAGGTCGTTATTCATTGCATCGTGTTGCTCCGCTAAGCGGTTGTAAGCCTCGTTATGTGGCTATTTTCTCTTATGTTGAAGAACCGGGAATGGTCGGAAGCCCTGAACGCACAGAACAGCTCTATGGCCGTACTTTACCGATTCATTGGGAAAAATCCGGACAACGTGCGGATAGTTATATTGATTGATTTGGGTTTTAATGGAATTTCTACCGAATGGAAAAGTTTGGAATTTCCAAAGTTGAGCCTCACATGAAGGAAGCTATATCAGCGAAATGATTGTAAAAGACTGACTACTCCACCGCCTTCACATAAAACCAAACCCCATTCTTCTTCTTAAACAGACTCTTCTCGCGTTGCTCAATCAATTCACCATTGAGCATAGACTTCGCAATAAATGTCACCGTGCCTTTGGTGTCGCTTTCTGTGCCGTCTTCGCTATCCAGAATTTGCAGCCCCAACCAAATGCTGTCTTTGGCGCGGGCTAGGTATCCTGCTTCGTCGAAGTGTTTTTGATAGGGTGGCCAGGTTGTTTGTTTTAGGTAGTCAATCTCATGTTTGGCAAAGGCTGAATAGCGCGAGCGCATTAGGGCTTCTGCGGTTGGGGCGGTTTGCTCGCTGGCGTGGAGGACACCACAGCAGGTTTCGTATGGCGTGTCCGAACTGCAAGGACATGACTGAAGCATTTTACTTCTTATCTAAATCATTTTTAGGTGCCGTTTTCGACAGTTTAATCATGTTTAATACAAAGAGTATTAATCCTCCAACCAAAAAAACTGAAATGAAACTACCAATAGCAGATTTATGGCTATCGGCATTAAAAACGTTAATACAGATCCATGTTAATAATATTGATAAACAACATCCTGCAAAAGTATAACCTAATTCTTTTATCATTTTTTATCACCAAACAGCTTCTTCAACATATCTGCCATAGGGCCTGATTTTGGCTGGTCTTTGAGTAATGGCTTTCTTGCTTGGCGTACATGCGATTGTGCTTTAGCTTTTTTTTTAGGCTCGTCTTTTTCTTTGCCAA
>CALAIO010000272.1 GCA_937923355.1 uncultured Rhizobiaceae group bacterium
TTTCGGATTTGAAAGCTTTGAGAGAAACCCTTTAAGCTGAAATTTCGAATAAACGAGCTTGAAACCAGTGCAAGATAATATTTCGCTTGGCGGTTTCTTGTCTCGGTGATACGCTATATCCAACAGAAAATATTTAACAGGTGCATTGCCTGATTAAAAGGATATTCGGTGTGAGCAATCTTTCCAATGGCGATAAGTCAACAGGGAAGGGGCCAAACCCGAGACGGCGGCGAAGAAGAAGGTCTGCAGACGCATCACAAAAGATTAAGAATACTTTTGTTGATGGTGTCGCGACCCAGGCAAGTAACCCGCCTGAAGTCTCTCATGAAGGCACTCATGTGTCTTCAAACAGAGGCAAGGATGGCTCCGGTTTTTTAGCCGGCGATGAGAGCGCGGCTAATGGCAGTGACACGAGCATAAACGCTGGTGCCGCAAACCCTAATACACATCCGCAAAAAAAGCGTAGACGTTATCCTTTTCGCAAGCAAAAAAATCAACGCCATGATTCAATACGCAATGTGCGATCTGCGCCTCAACCAACGCCAGATGCTGCATTTGAACCCGGCCATGCTAAAAATGGCAAGACGCAAACATCTCAGAATGCAAATGCTTCCGAATACCAATCTATCCATCGACGCAGAGCGCATTATGCCAATGCTTATGCAGCGCTGGATTTGGGAACAAATAATTGCCGCCTTTTGATAGCTGTACCGCAAGACAAAGGTGGCTTTCGGGTTATTGACGGGTTCTCCAAAATTGTGCGCCTTGGTGAAGGTTTGAGCCAGACGGGGGAACTCAGTCAGGAAGCGATGGATCGCTCTGTAGAAGCGCTTAAAATTTGCGCTACAAAACTGGGTAATCGCAAAATCAAACGACAACGATTGATCGCAACAGAAGCCTGCCGACAAGCCAAAAATGGTGAGGAATTTTTAAAACGCGTCAAGGAAGAAAGCGGACTTGATCTTGAAATCGTCTCGCGTGAAACCGAAGCGCGCCTTGCAACTGAAGGGTGCGGCTCCTTGATGGATCGCAAATCCGATGGTGCTGTTTTGTTTGATATTGGTGGTGGGTCATCTGAGCTTATTCTCGTGAATAATATTGGCGCGAGAAAGAAGAAAATATCCGAGCGCATTGCTGCATGGACTTCGTTGCCTATGGGTGTGGTGACTTTGGCAGAGCGTTTTGGGGGGCAAAATGTTTCCCGCAAGATATTTGATGAAATGGTCCAGGATGTCATGGTTCACATCGACGCCTTTGAAGGCAAGGAAGCCTTGAAGAATGCTTTTTCGCATGGCCGTGTTCATCTGCTTGGAACGTCTGGCACTGTTACTACACTTGCAGGTATTCATCTCCAGTTACCTAGGTATGATCGTAAACGGGTCGATGGTATTTGGCTTAAGGATGAAGATGTTGATATGGTCATCAATAAATTGCTTTCCATGTCTTATGAAGAACGGTCCCAAAATCCGTGTATTGGTTCCGAGCGTGCTGATCTTGTTTTGGCGGGCTGCGCAATTTTAAATGCTATTCGTTTAACTTGGCCAACCAAGCGATTAAGAGTGGCAGACCGTGGGCTAAGAGAAGGGCTCTTGGCTGAGATGATGAACCTTGATAAAGGCTCACGTCATTCGCGAAGGAACCATCGACATTCATCAAGACGCAAGAACGACAAGAATAAAACAGTGCATGAAGATAAGAGGTCATAATGAGAAAACCTGGTGAAACGCCCAAGAAAACAAACCTCAGAAACATGCACACCAAGGTTAAGACTGCCAGAGGGCGAAAGCTTTCTTCTACCTTGTGGTTATCGCGGCAGTTAAATGACCCATATGTGCAAAGGGCAAAGGCGGAAGGTTATGCGTCACGTGCAGCTTATAAGCTTCTCGAAATTAATGAGAAGCACAATATCCTGAAGCCAAATGACAGGGTCATTGATTTGGGTGCAGCTCCTGGTGGTTGGTGTCAGGTTGCTTCGCAAATAACAGGTTCACAAGCTGACAAACCCCGCGTTGTAGGAATTGATTACCTTGAAATGGCGCCTGTCCCTGGAGCAGTAATCTTACAAAAAGACTTTTTGGACGATGATGCGCCCGACATGCTTATTGATGCGCTGGAAGGCCAAAAGCCTGATTTGGTAATATCGGATATGGCAGCGCCAACGACAGGACACAAGAAGACAGACCATCTTCGTACCATGCACCTTGTTGAGGTAGCGCTTGATTTTGCATTGCAAGTTTTAAAACCGGGCGGTTTTTTTCTCTCCAAAACATTTCAGGGAGGGACAGAAGCTGAGCTATTAAACCTGATGAAGCAAAATTTTAAGTCAGTTCACCACATAAAACCGCCTGCATCACGCGACGGGTCGGTAGAATTATACCTTTTGGCAAAAGGATTCAAAGGCTGATACTCATAAGCCACTGAATATATTAATTAATTTAGTGAGAAAATGTTGCTGGTGAAATAATTTGCATTTTTATCAGTTTGAAAGAAGATTTTTACTATTTCAATTTAAGTTAACCCTGAATTATTAGGTTTGGGGTGTTAAATGACTACTGAAGCAGTTGAAAATATTGATGAAACTAAACGGGTAGGGCGTCTTTCAGACATCCGTAGATCTCGTGTACTTTTATGGGTAACGATGCTTACTGTGGCATCAATCCTAACTGCATTCTTCTCTCCAAAGGCACTATCTTTAACAGATAAATTGACCCTCCATGCAACATTGATGGTTGTTGGTTTGTGCGTCTGGACCGCATTTGTAATGATTTTCAAAGCAAAGGGTAATTCAAATATCTTTGTCGATTTGGATAAAGAGCAGGAGAAGTTTGAAAAAACTGGATTCAAAAGCAATAGAAAAGAATCCAGAGAAGAGCTTGTAACACTCGCGTACACTGACCAACTCACGCGTCTTGGTA
>CALAIO010000273.1 GCA_937923355.1 uncultured Rhizobiaceae group bacterium
GCGCTTGAAAATCATAAATAAAACAGCAAGAAAAATTCTTGCTATTGGCGATGATATCAACTGTTACAGTAAAAAACTGCAAGAATTATCAAGGCTAATTGATGCACAACGCCCGCTTGTTAACAGGGTTAGAATTCTACAAGAAACACTGACCAAACGCCTTAATCACAAGACTGCAGCAAAAGTTTTCAAGGTTTCGCAGTCGCAGTTTGTAGAATTGTCAATTAAGCTTCGAGAAGAAGGCGGCTGTGTGCTTGTAATCGAAGACGTATCCCAGCGCATTGAATATCAAAATCGAATTAATCAACTAGCAAAGTTTGATGAATTGACCGGCCTTTGTAATCGCACGCACTTTATTCAGCAAACCAAATACATGTTGCAAGAATTAGCTCCTGGAGAGACAGCTTCTGTATTATTCTTTGATCTGGATGAATTTAAAAGAATTAACGACACGCTTGGACATGAAGCTGGCGACCATATTTTGATGAAGGTTGCAGAACGTGCAAAACAGATCCTTCCATCAAAAGCCGTATGCGCGCGTTACGGTGGTGACGAATTTGTTATCTACATAAATGATAAATATTTAAACGGCACTATTGGTCAACTTGCTCATAATATAGTCAAGAACATATCGCGTGATGTTATGTTTAACAATCAAAGAGTAAGTTTTGGTGCAAGTCTTGGCATATCCAAGTACCCCAAAGACGGCACTTCTATAGATCGTCTTCTCAAACTTGCAGACCTTGCTTTATATGCCGCTAAAGACAGCGGGAAAAACACCTACCGCGAGTTTACCACAGAACTTGAAGACAGCCTTGAAAAACGCGTTCTGTTGGAAAAGGATCTTACAAAAGCCGTTGCAAATGGTGCGCTTGAGCTTCACTTCCAGCCAATCGTTCAAATGGAAGATGGCAAACCAAAAATATTTGAAGCACTTACAAGATGGAGCCGCAACGGCACAGAACAAATCCCGCCATCAGAATTTATCCCTATCGCTGAAGACCTTGGCCTAATCAGTGAAATTGGCAATTGGACACTCCGCGAAGCCTGTAAGATATGCCAAACTTGGCCCTCTGATGTATCGGTGGCAGTAAACCTTTCTGCGGTGCAGTTTAGAGTTGGCTCAATTGTTACGATGGTAAAAGAAGCGCTAAATGATAGTGGCTTAACTCCGTCTCGCCTTGAAATTGAAATCACAGAAACCGCTATTCTAAATGATATGGCGCATGCCGTATTAGTGTTGGAAGAATTAAGCGCTCTGGGTGTTCGCATCTCTCTTGATGATTTTGGCACAGGCTACTCAAGCCTTAGTTACTTGCACAAACTCCCATTGGATAAATTGAAGATAGATAAATCCTTTGTTGATGACTTAACGGAAAATCAGCGTTCAAGAACACTACTTAAAGGCATCACAGTGCTAGGCAAGGCGTTAGAACTAAAGATTGTCGTTGAAGGTGTTGAAACCAAAGAGCAATTTGATCTACTAAAAGAACTCTACGAAGTAGATTTTGTTCAAGGCTTCTTTTTCTCTAAAGCGCTTTCAAAAGAGAACGCATCTGACTATATTTTCGCAAGCAAAGAACCAATTTCGATTACAGATGAAACACAACAGTTTCAAACTCAAAGTGTTGCTTAAAGCCTAAAGACCTACAATTCGATTGCGCATGATTTCATAGGCTGATACCTGTGCTGAATGTCCATTGCCTCACCTACTGCTGATAGCCAGCGCAAACCCTGGCAAACCCCTGCTATTCTTTTGATGGCAATGGCTGCGGTCATGCAAATTGCTTTTGCAGCATGGATGGCCATGACCAATAATTTCGCAGTTGAAGTCTTATCGTTCAGCGGCAAGGAAATCGGCATACAACAATCAATTCGTGAGATACCAGGCTTCCTCTCATTCGCCGCTGTCTTTCTGCTCTTGCTCGGGCGAGAACAAACCTGGGCTTATATTTCAATTCTACTACTGGGCAGCGCCGCAGCGGTTACTGGCATATTTTCAAGCTTTCAAGGGTTTCTGATAACAACCTTCATTTCTTCTGTAGGCTTTCATTACTATGAGACGATGCACCAATCGCTTTCACTACAATGGCTACCAAAGAAAACTGCGCCAGCCACCATGGGCAAAATTCTGGCCGTCAGCTCGTTTGCACAATTAGCAGTATTCGGCTTCATCTTTATAGCTGGCGCATGGTTTGCCATGAGTTTCACTAGCATTTACATGGTAACCGGACTTTTCACTTGTGTCGGCATTCTGATCATTTGGCTTGTATTTCCAAAATTTAACGACGGTGCAGCACAACACAAAAAACTCATCTTGAGACAACGATACTGGCTCTATTACGCCCTCACCTTCATGGGCGGCGCCAGACGTCAAATCTTTATGGTTTTTGCAGGCTTCATGATGGTTGAGCGCTTTGGATTTAAAATCCACGACGTAATGGCGCTCATGATTGCAAACCAATTGGTCACCATGATGTTGGCACCCTTGATCGGCAAATGGATTATACGCTTTGGTGAACGCAGAATTCTAACCATCGAGTACATTGGGCTTATTTTTGTTTTTATAGCCTATGCCTACGTCCCTACATGGGAAATGGCTGTAGCACTTTATTTGATTGATCATGCTTTCTTTGCAATGGCGATATCAATGAAAACATATTTTCAAAAAATTGCAGACCCAAGCGATATCGCACCAACGGCAGGTGTTGCTTTTACCATCAACCACATTGCCGCCGTATTTATCCCTGTATTATTTGGCTTGATCTGGGTTCTCAACCCTGCGGCTGTGTTTCTTGCTGGTGCGGCAATGGCATTTGTCTCTTTAATTCTTGCACGCTTAGTGCCTTTGGCACCGGAAGAAGGTAACGAATTTGTTTGGAGTATTGAACAGACAAAGACTTGATAAATCAGCCATTAACGTTGAATGTAAGATCATGAAGAATAAATCTCGCCTTTCGCAAGCAATCAAATATTCAGCAATCAGTTCTGTCATGTTTCTTGCAGCCTGCACATCAGTAGGCGAACGTACGCTTGTAAGCGTTGCTTATTATACAGTGAGCGGCGAAACCTTCAGCGAAGTCGACAAACAAATCAAAATTCATGGCCCTGAGGTAACGGGCGTCGGAAAAGCCTTGGCCTCAACAGATTTGCGGATGTTACCAAGCATAAAATATGAACTTGCTGATGGTGGATGCAAAGTATCTAACGCTCGTATCAATGTAAAAGCACGCGTTACTCTGCCAAGACATGCCAATGTTAAAACTCTTAAGGCAGAACTGGCTCAGGCCTGGAATTCGCTAGAAGAGTATGCTCGCGTTCATGAGGCTGTGCATTTGGCAATCGCCGATCGTTATGCAATTGCCATGGAAAAAGC
>CALAIO010000274.1 GCA_937923355.1 uncultured Rhizobiaceae group bacterium
GCGCCACATGTTGATGCAACGCGGCTGGCCGGCATCCTCATTGTTAATCACTGTTGTCTTGCAGCCAAACGGAGAAGGACACGCAGTCTTAACCGTCAGAACAGACCGTGCCGATTACGTGCTCGACAATCTGAATGGCAAAATAAAACAATGGAATGAGACTGAATACACTTATATCAAGCGACAATCGGATAAATATTCTGGTCATTGGACAAAGATATCTGACCGCAGAGGATAAAAAGTAAAACGTTTGGGTTGGTAATTTGGTTTTGATCTGGTCGATCCCCACCTACCCCCGTCCCCACCAGACCAGATCAATTTGGCCGGTTTGTATCTAATACAAACCGGCCTCTTTTTTATCAAACCTCTTTGAGACCGCTAGCAAAGCGTTTTGCATTTGCTACATAATGCTGTGCAGAGGCTTTCAGTCCTTGAACTGCATTATCATCAAGCTGGCGAATTACTTTTCCTGGCATGCCCACAACGAGTGAATTATCAGGGATTACTTTTCCCTCTGGCACAAGCGCACCAGCACCGACAAGGCAGTTATCGCCAATTACAGCGCCATTTAATACGGTAGCACCCATACCAATCAGTGAGTTGTTGCCTATTTTGCATCCGTGAAGCATGGCTTTGTGCCCTATCGTGCATCCGTCACCAATGGAAAGAGGATATCCTGGATCCGTGTGCATTACACAATTTTCCTGGATATTGGTATTTTCGCCGATGGAAATAGGCTCATTATCACCACGGAGAACGCAGCCAAACCAAATGCCTACGCCGTCACTGACAATAATTCGACCAATCAATACCGCTGTTGGTGCAATCCAGTAAAAATTATCTGGAAATTTGGGGCTAATTCCGTCCAGTTCATAAATCGGCATTCTCTCAACCTTTTGATTAAATTAATCC
The DNA here is from genome assembly GCA_937923355.1 of uncultured Rhizobiaceae group bacterium. The sequence goes on from CALAIO010000274.1 coordinate 913, forward strand.
CAAACCAACCAAAGTCTGAATGGAAACGATACCAATGCAGAAGCTCCATGCCATAGAAATGATTAGGCACAACCCCAGCAATGAAAAACTCAACTTTTCTTCGCTCCATAGGAACAGACCGTTTTTCGCAATCACATAAGGACCAACGAACATACATAATACAAAACCTGTCAGCGCCCGAAAGGGTGTATCCATGGACAATTGTATAGAACCATCCGAATTTTGGTATATTGAAGAAGCTGTTGCGATAAACCCTGCTGTTACAAAACCGAACACAACTACAAAAGCGGCTAACATTGAACTCATTACCTATAAATTTAACTTTGTATTTACCATGTTAAACGAGTGTAGAGTCAAGATGTTTGGCCATTCACCCACTATGATGAATACAAAGCAAATAGCGTGCCAAATGTCTCAATTCGAATAAATGACAATGGAAAAGCGTTTCAATGCAAACTGCCCATCATAAGAATGATTATTCTGATCCGCTTTTGCTTGCTGGGCGTTCGGGCAATGCTGCGTTTCAACGTCAAATGCCAGGACATATTGAGCGGCTGGCAAAGTCGCGTATGGAGTCATCCAACAAATCAGAGAAAATCAGCGCATCTCTCTTGAGAAAAATCATGATTACGGCAGTTACCTTACTAATCGCTGCTTTGGCAATGTTTGCTTCAGCGCATTTCTTTGGTGACAATCTTTCACGCGCCGGACATTCATCTTCAACAGCACAATTGGAAATTGTTATTGGTGATGAATATTTAAAAATTCCGGCAAATAAAGTCCGCTTTTACAATCAGCGCCATTCTGGTGCGCATGAAAAACTGGATCTTTATATCCACTGGCCATCCTTGTCTGGATATCAGGACAGTCTTTCATCTGATTTCAATAATTCAACTGAAAACAAAAACCTTGTTTTTGTTACCATAGAGCCGCGAAACATGTCCTATGACATGTCTGGGCGTGTTGCTCCGATATACACTCAATTTTTTGAAGGTCGCGCTGAACCAACCAATACAGGTCTGGTCAAACAAGCGTTGAGTGCCAAAGGCGGATTTATCGATGAAGACTTATATTATGCCGCTTCAAGCCCTTACCCTTTTGCAACACGGTGTGTGAGAGAAATTGCCTCCACAACACCATTTTGCATCAGAGATATTCACGTAGGGAAAAACCTGATGTTGACATATCGCTTTCACCAAAAATATCTCGGTGACTGGATTGAACTGGAGCAGTCAATCAGGGCTTTAACCAAATCCATGATTGTAAGCCCGACAATTACGCTCACAAATTAGACCTGATCTAAATCAATATCAAGAATTGCCATTGAGAAGCTGAAAGAGCGCTCGCCCTCGTCTTCATCAAGATAGATGACACCTAAAAACTCATCGCCTTTATAAACTTCGCATGAGTCTGTCTTCTTTGGACGTGGCTTCACTGCCAACTGATCATTGCCAAAAACAAATTTAAAATAAGCGTCGAGTTTTTTGATTTCTTCAGGTGTCACGAAAGTATCTCCAGCAAGTGATTTGTTGAATTGCTTTTTGCACGGCTAATTGAGCAGTGTAAAGTGATTAGCGACCAGGATTGCAGATTAACTCTTATCTTCAGCCAAAATCTGATTCATGGTGCGTGAAGGCTCTGAACAACCAGCAACATTAACAACTTTGCCGGGTATGCCCGCAAAAGTGACTTTCTCAGGTACATTTTTAATCACCAATGAACCAGCAGCAATCCGCGAGCAATTCCCGATTTTGATATTACCCAACACCTTGGCACCAGCACCAAGCAGCACACCATTTCCGATTTTAGGATGGCGATCTTCCATTTCCTTGCCTGTACCGCCAAGAGTTACGCCATGAAGAATGGAAACATCATCGCCTACAACTGCCGTCTCACCCACAACAAGCCCTGTTGCGTGGTCGAGGAATATACCACGACCAAATTTGGCAGCAGGGTTAATGTCAGTTTGGAAAACTTGCGAGGAACGCGACTGTAAATAAAGCGCTATGTCCTTGTTGCCATGGTTCAGGTTCCAATGCGCAAGGCGGTGCGTTTGGATGGCATGGAAGCCTTTAAAATATAAAATCGGATCTATAAAACGGCTGCAAGCAGGGTCACGGTCATAGACTGCTGCTATATCAATGCGCAGAATTTCTGACCACTCAGGCCAATCTTCTCTCATTTGCTGAAAGCTTTGACGTACAAGATCGGCTGAGAAATCACGGTTATGAAGGCGTTCACCAATACGATAGGTCACAGCATCTTCCAAAGAAGACTGGTTCAAAATTGTATTGTAAATGAACGAAGACATCATCGGCTCTTTTGCAACAACGGCTTCTGCCTCTTTACGGATAGCCTCCCAAACGGGGTCTACCTTCGGCGTTTCATTGTTTTTTAGCTTTACAGATGTCATCGACTTTATCCTTTGAAACAGACTTTCAAATATAAGCCATCATTGCGTTAGAACAAGGCCAATTTTTGTAAACAATCGTAAACTGGCGATGTTACGTAAGGAAATCCAGCACTTCCTGCTTGTAAACCTTATCGCCTACAGCATTCATATGATTTCGCTTCGGGATTGGTACATATTGACCGTTTGGGATGATTGAAGCCAGTTTTTCACCATTAACGGCAACCGTGTCTTCTGTCCCTACAATCACCATGGTTTCTGGCTTCAGATTTTCAAAGAGTTCTTTTTGAATATAGGAGCGACCGCCCATGATGCAGGCCGCAAGGGCTTTTAGATCGCTTTTTGTAGCTTTTGCGAAATATCGGAACTCTGTCCCTATTTTGGTTGTCACGGCTTCATCTGTATCAGCCATAAGAGCATCATAAATCTCAGATGAATCAAACCCACCTTCAATCATGTTGTATCCGTTGCCAGCGAGTATCAGCTTGTTCACCATTTCAGAGTGGCGCGAGACAAGCGTTGCTGAAATTCTTGCGCCCATTGAGTACCCCATAACGTGAGCGTCGCTAACCTCAAGATGGCTAAGCAATGCAGCAGCATCATCCGCCATTTTTTCCAGCAGATAATCATCCTGATTATAAAACTTCTGGCTCTCGCCGTGTCCGCGATTATCTATGGCAATTACTCTGTAGCCATTATCGAGCAAAAACTGCGTCCAACCGACATTAATCCAATTGGTATGGGCATTAGAGGCAAACCCATGGATGAGCAGGATTACATCCCCCTCACCTTCGTCCCAATAAGCGATTTCTGCGGTATCAAGTTTGGCAATATTCATGAATTTACTCAAAATTTTCTTTGCATCGTCTAAACAATCTTTTAGAAGACTATTACACAAAAAAGCAAATACATAAGGATATGGTTATGGCTGAAACATCAGTTGCACATTTTCAAAATGACCAAGGTGTCGAAGCTATTGAAGTTGGTGTGAAGGAATTCATGTGCTGTGGCGCAAGTGCACCTTATGACCATCCGCATGTTTTTCTTGATATGGGTAGCGATAACGAAATTATCTGCCCTTATTGCTCTACCGTCTACAGATATGCCAGCGACCTCAAAGGACATGAAACACGACCTGAGGGATGCAACTTCAAAGATGAAGCAGCATAGGTTTGCAAATCAGAAGCGTTTATCTTAAATGACCCGTCACAAGATAATCATCAGTGGTGGCGGTATTGCAGGATTTACATCCGCCCTTTGCCTTGCCAAAGCCGGGCATCGTGTAGATATATTTGAGCGAGCATCTGCCCCCAGTGCGCTTGGTGCTGGCATTCAAATATCTCCAAATGCTTTTCATATCTTACGAAAGCTTGGATTAAGCGCAAAACTGCTTGATGCAGGAACAGCGCCTTCTGCAATCATGATGATGAATGCGATGAATGGCAAAAATCTTGCGCGTTTACCTCTTGGCTTTGATATCGAAGACACCCACGAAGCACCATATATCGTTATTCATCGTGCTGATTTACAAAATATACTTTTTGAGGCTTGCAACGCGCATGCGGATATTTCGATAAGTTTTAATGCTAAAATGATTGATGCTGCTGTTCATGAAAATGGCGCGACTGTTATGGTTGAAGCAAGCAGTCAAACAAATGAACATCTTTGCGATATTTTGATTGGCGCTGATGGCATTCACTCTTGTGTACGTCATGATATTTTGGATTTACCCAAGGCTGTCTACACAGGCAAAATTGCCTGGCGCGCGCTTGTTCCCGCTAATGAGGTAAGACTGTCAGGCGTCATGTCTGATACCTACGGTTGGCTTGGGCCAAAAGCACATGCGGTGACCTATCCCATACGCAATGGCGAATATCTCAATATTGTTGCGGTGACGCAGGAAAAAGACAAAACAGAAGCAAAAGAAATATCGAAAGAGAAATTGCAAGATGTTTTCTCGCACTGGTGCGATGACTTTAAACTTCTTTTGGAAACGGATGCAGACTGGTCTGGTTGGCCACTTTATGAAACCAGAGACATTACCCTCATGGCTGAAAAAAGCGTTGCACTTATAGGCGATGCAGCACATGCCATGTTGCCGTTCGCAGCTCAAGGAGCAGCTCAAGCCATAGAAGATGCCGAGGTGCTTACACAGTGTCTTTCCAGCACTATGGAAAAAGAAGAAGCACTGAAAAAGTTCGAGAGCCTTAGATTGCCTCGCGTTAAACGCGTCGTGCGTACAGCGCGCAAAAATGGACAAATCTATCATCTATCAGGCGTTTCTGCATCTTTACGAAATTTAGCAATGAGCAAAATATCAGGCAAAAAACTGCTTGCGAAACAGGACTGGATTTATAGCTGGAAGGCTTAATGATACAGTTTGTGATGCAAGAGCAAACTATAGGTTGTCGGTGTCCAGAGACCTGTTGGAATACCCGCCTTGGCTAAAGCTTTCGACACCCAAACATTGCAGGGATTGAAGATATGAAAGCGCCCTTTTGCTTCATAAAAAAGATCGGAATAACCAAACGTCGCCTCTGGCAACAAGACAGGTTTATCATTTTCTGTTTTGAAGCTTTCAAGCATAAAACTGATCATGCGATCCAGTCCGGCTTGAGACATGGCAATTGGAACAACGCCGTCCGATTGTCTGATATCTCCACCTGGCGCTACGTGCATCACCGAAGCATCACCTGTTGCCGCTTTCCAGATTGTGGAGAATTCCATGTCGGAATATTCGGCTGTGCTGGTATAAAAATCACGCGACCCCCAGCCAATAATCAGATATTCCAGATTTGGATTATCCAGCGGAAAACCATCTGCTTTTAAAAAATCAAACCGTTCACGTATTGCATCATTTACTGGAATAGCAATATCGGCATGAAGTGCATTGGCCGTTAAATAGACAGTAATATCGCGCGTTTCGTTTTCAGATATGACAGGCTTGCCTGATGGAATAATCCCACCAAGCAATGCGCCAAATAAATAGAGCGCCACAATAAAAAAAGGGACTGCGATTAACAGCCCCAATCTTTTCACTGCCTTACCCACTCTTAGTGAAGAATTTGGCTCAGGAACAACTTCGTGCGCTCATGTTGAGGATTGTCGAAGAATGCTTCCGGCTCATTTTGTTCGACGATCTGGCCTTCGTCCATGAAGATAACACGGTTAGCAACCTGACGTGCGAAGCCCATTTCGTGGGTTACACAAATCATGGTCATACCGTCTTCAGCAAGGCTCACCATCGTTTCAAGCACTTCCTTGATCATCTCAGGATCAAGCGCGGAAGTTGGTTCATCGAATAACATAATACGCGGGTTCATGCAGAGCGAACGGGCAATCGCCACACGCTG
>CALAIO010000275.1 GCA_937923355.1 uncultured Rhizobiaceae group bacterium
TTCAGTGAGTTTGGAAGCTGTCCCTGAAAGTTACTGGCGACAGGTCAGTAATGCACTGCTGTTGAAAATACCTATACGGGAACTGCCCTTGAGTTGCCGTCTGCAAGGAGCTCAACATGTTAGTTAAGTTTCTCATATCAGGCGTTATTACCCTTGTTGTCATTGGCACGACGACGCAAATAATTTACCCTCCAAAGCCGCGTGTTTTCTATAATCCAAGTCCAAGTGCGGCTATTGGGTGGTATAAATTACGACGTGATTTACCCATAAAACGCGGTGTAAAAGTCGCGGCATTTGCCCCTGAATGGGCGCGTAAATTGGCAGATGACCGGCAATATTTGCCTTATGATTATCCCCTAATAAAATCGGTTTTGGCCGCTGAAGGGGATGTTATTTGCTACCATGAAGCTTGGGTTAGCGTCCCAAAGAGTCCTGATATTCCCTTGCGGTCGCAGGACTCTTTGGGGCGCGATATGCCTATGCAGTCGGGATGTCACATATTGCAATTGGATGAATATTTTATCGCCAGCCCTGATGTGCAGGACGGTTTTGATAGCCGTTATTTTGGACCTGTTCAAAAAGATCAGCTCCTCGGAGTGGTGGAATATTTTGGTAATTCAGAAAATAAGAAAATCTCGAAAACATCGGATTTAGGGGGTGTTGAGGGGTGATTTTCTTAGGGCAAGATAAAAGGCGAGTCCCAAATGGGCCTAAGCTATTGTCTGCACATCGTTTTTTAAGGGACTCGCAAAAATGCGGTTGGGACTCGGAATCGGCGCGATCGCCCATGAGACCGAAGAAAAAGCCTGGGACTCGCGTGTTTTGGCCTCAAATTCGGCTATTTTGGAGGGCTCTCCATGGCTGTTGAGAATAGCTTTAATATTAAGCTGGGCCGTATCTACTCACCGAGCGGGACGGCGAAGTTTACGAGCTTTGCGGGCCGTGTCAGGCGCGCGGCTCAAAATAGTGGAAAGCGCCGCAGCGCTCCGCGTCAGACATCATCCGTTGTTCCGCTCGAATATTATTCCAGACGCGTCATCGTGAAAGTCAATTTAGTACGAACGGGCGGGCAGGGCTATGCGGCTCAAAAATTACACCTTGATTATATCAAAAGAGATAGCGCCGCCCTCGAAGGCGAAAAGGGGAATGTGTATAGCAAAGATCAAGTCTTTGCTGACAGTGATGAATTTGCTGAGAAAGGAAAAGATGACCGCCATCAATTTCGGGTTATCGTCTCGCCAGAAGATGGCAAGGATATTGGCAGCTTAAGCCTCTTCACCAAAAACTTCATGTCACAAATGGAGCGTGATCTTGAAAGCAAGCTCGATTGGGTCGCTGCCAATCATTACGATACGGCCAATCCTCACACGCATATTGTCATTAGAGGGAAGCGCGATAATGGCGATGATTTGGTCATTCCGAAAAAATATATTTCTTACGGTATGCGCGAGGTCGCGGAAGACATTGCAACGCGCGAACTTGGTCCTGTCACGCAGATAGATGTTGCGAAAAGATTAGCCCTGGAAACGCGCCAAGAACGGTTCACCAGTATTGACCGTGATTTGTTATCTGTTGCCGAGAGCCATATCGTCAATCTCAATGAAATCAAACAAGACGGGACTGATTGGTCTCAACGCTTTAAGATATGGCGCGTTAAACATCTCGCAAAAATGGGCTTAGCCGAGAAAGTCGGTTGGGGCAGATGGCGACTTGAGGAGGGGTTTGAGCGGACATTACGGCGCATGGGCGAGCGCGGGGATATTCTTAAAGCCTATCACCGGGCTATGTCGGCTTCGAAACTGGAACGTCCAATCTATAGCGAGCCCATTTATGATCCGGCTGATAGTCTCTCAAAGCCGATTACGGGAAAGGTTATATCTAAAGGTCTTCTCGATGACGTAAATGATCGCTCTTATATTGTGCTCGATACAACATATGGAGAGGCTCTTTTTGTTGAGACAGGCCGCGAGGCAAATATAGCAGATATAAACGCGGGCATGATTGTTACAGCCGGCCCTCAAAGCTACGTTCCCAAAAAGTCTGATTGCACGATTGCTGAAATTGCGGCCAAGCGGGGCGGCATCTATAGCCCGTCAGCGCATGAGATGAATGACCCAAGCGCGAGAGAAGAGTTTATCAAAGCACATGTCAGGCGGCTTGAAGCTATGAGGCGGGCAGGGCATGTGAAACGCAATGCTGATGGTTCATGGCAGATACCCAAAGACTACCTTAAACGCGCAGCCGTTTTTGAAAAGTCACGCGGCTTTGGAAATCCTGTTGCGATTGACATTGTCTCGCGTGTGGCGCTTGAAGATTTACCGCAGACAATTGGCAAGACCTGGCTTGATACCGAATTGATGTCTGCTGAGAGCAATACGGCTTTCTCAGGTTTTGGCCAAGAAACCGAAGATGCGAAGATGAAACGGCAACAATTTTTGAGGTCACAAAATGTGATTTCAAAAGACGGCCGCGTGACACAAGAAACCTTAGCCAAATTAGAGACTATGGACTTGGAGCGGGCCGGAAATTCTTTAAGCTCACAGATAGGTAAATCATATAAACGCGCGCCCGAAACTGGCCGTATTGCTGGGACATATGTTCAAGCGATAAACAGGCCGAGCGGCAAATATGCCGTTATCGAAAAATCGAAAGAATTTACGCTTGTGCCCTGGCGGGCGACCATGGACCGCAATCTCGGCAAATCGATATCAGGCCTCGTAAAAGGGCAAGCTATATCATGGACGCTAACTAAAGGTATTGGCCGGAATATTTCATAGACGGAGGAAAATCATGACGCATTTCAAGCATAGAGCAATTATGTTGGTATCAGTAGCGGCATTGCTGTTGTCAGCATGTGGAGCTGATTCTCAAGCCGCGTCTAAAAGGAATTTTGAAGCGGCGTTAAACGCGCATTTTTTGAAAATGAAGGAATGTATTAAAGTTGGAACTGAGCCAAAAGAGGATGGATTTGTTTTTTCCGCGCGAGCTGACGGAAAAGGCTTCGGTGCCGAAAAACGCGAATTTTTTGATGACTTAATGGCAGCTGGGTTGTTGACGACTGTTTCTTTTAACAAAGAAGAGAAGACCTTTAGCGGTATAGGGAAACAAATGGTCCCTTATTTAGGCTATAAAATATCCAATGATGGCGAGAAGTTTTTGCGTCCTGCTGCTTTAGATAAAGGCTTCTTCAGTACCGGTACGCCGCAACTATGTTATGGCACTCCACAAGTCGTTGATATTATCAACTTCACACAGCCTGCGGACGCAATGGGTGTGAAGGCTTCAAATGTGCAATACATATATGAAATCGTCAATGTGGCGCCATGGGCTAAAAATCCTTCTGTTGTGAAACAATTTAAGTGGTTGCCTGAACGGCTAGCTAACCAAACGATAGAAGGTGACGCTGATATGGTCCTAACAAATAACGGTTGGGTTCATCATAGCGTTTTGAAGAACTAGTTGAGGACTTAAGTGGGGGCATTGCGGACATTAGCATCTGTGCATAAATCTGGACTTTTTGGGTTGCAATACTATTGTCCCATAGTGCTTCTATTTATTAAAGTTGTATCGTGTTATTTTGTGCTTTGTTCCCTGACAGTACCAGTGTAGCTTAAATGTAAAATAACTTCGTAGATCTCTAAGTCATGGATTCCGTTCTATTTTAGAGAATCAAGAAGTATTAAAAAAGTAGATAGAGTTGGAGGACTAGTAGTGGCACGTGGCGAGCTTATGAAAAAGCTACTAGCTAGCTATGGTCACGAAGAAGATTTTCGAGCGGTTGCAGAGGAAATAATCAGCGAAGAAGAGAAGAAAAATAATCGTGTACTAGCGCGTTCTCTACGCAAAACTCTAGACAGCATACAAAACGCTTACTCTTCCAAGGGACTCTCTCCGCTTATCGCTTTTCCAGATGCTGCTGGAGAGTTTATTGAGAAGATTGAGCCTGTGAGAGGCCCTCAAGATATCTTTCTGACAAAAGAAAATGTAAAATTATTCCAAGGTCTTTTGAAGGAATATCAGAAATCAGATGAAATTAAAAAGCACGGACTTAAGGTTCGTTCGAAGGTTTTATTCTGTGGACCTCCGGGTTGTGGGAAGACTCTATGTGCTGAGGTGTTTGCCAATGAACTTGGATTGCCATTGTTTGTTGTGAAACTAGATCGGTTGATTTCTTCTTACCTCGGTGAAACTGCTACCAATATCAGAAAAATATTTGAATTTGCCAGAAGGCAACCGTGTGTTCTATTTTTGGATGAATTTGATGCATTAGCAAGATCTAGAGTCGATGGAGCTGAGCACAGTGAACTAAGGCGTGTGGTTAATAGTCTTCTATTGTTTATTGATCAAATTCAACCTAGCGGATTCCTTCTAGCTGCAACAAATTTAGATCAATCCTTAGATGCCGCAATCTGGCGACGGTTTGATGAAATAGCATGGTTTGATGAACCAGATTTATCAATGGTTAGAAAATATCTCTCTAATGCTTTTAAGAATATAGACACTGCTTTTGACGCCTCGTCTTACGCAACTAAACTCAAAGGAAACTCGTATGCAGATTTGGAGAAAATTTGCAATCAAGCAATAAAGTTGTCCATCCTTGGTCGTCGTAAATCGGTCAGTAAAAAAGATTTTACTGACGCTATGTCCGACGC
>CALAIO010000276.1 GCA_937923355.1 uncultured Rhizobiaceae group bacterium
GGTGGCGCCAGTGTCAGTCAAATCATCAATGACCAAAACACCTTTTCCGCCATCGGTTTTTGAAATGATATCATCAGAAATAGACTTGAGAACGATCAGCTCACCTTGATCTTTATATTCGTGATAAGAAGCAATACACACCGTCTCAATGTTACGAACACCCAATTCACGTGCTATAATGGCCGCAGGTACAAGCCCACCGCGTGTGATGGAGACAATGGCTTTCCATTCTCCTTTTTCCTCGCTGATATTGGAAAGCTTCCAGGCGAGTGCTTTGCTGTCTCGGTGAAACTGATCCCAAGATACTGGATATGCTTTTGAGGAGAGGTCAGACATTTTAAAATCCCAATAGAAAATCTTTTGATGTTTCAATAAGGATTAAACAGGCATAGCGCAAGATTGTTTGCGCTTAAGTTTGGATGCAGTGATTTTTAACACTGGAGATCCATAATATATGGTTCAAATTGAGACAAACTGATATTCAACGTGTCTCATAATGTGTTATCGGTTTGTAATATATTTGATTTCAGACATCATGTTGTCAAAGAGGCTGTAAGCTGTTTCACTTTGAAAATAAAGTAGGCTTCCAATGATAATAAAAACCGCTGAGATAAGTATAGCGAATTGCGGTGAAACACCACCTTTTTGGTTTTGAATAAATGTATTTGACATGATATAAATCCTATAATGAATTACTATAATTAATTGAAATTATTGGTTATTTTGTAGTTGCAGATACGACTTGCTCGGCAACACCATCGTGAAGGTTACCAACGCCACCGCCCAGAGTTATAATTGCACCAATCGCAATAATGCCCGTCATCGCAGCGATGAACGAATATTCAATGGCTGTAGAGCCGCTGGTATCTTTAAGAAATTTAATAAGCATGTCTGTCTCCTAATGTTGAAAACAGATATGCAAGCCCCGTGCCAAGTTACGTAGGTAGACTAAGTAATCAGGAGTTTTACTATAAAAGCTACGCCTCTAAGCTTGGTTCTCTAATGCTTTGAGCATTTTTTGAACATCACCTGCAGCATGATCAATATCCGTTTGATCGCGACCACGTACGACAATTTGCGTGGAATAGCTTTTACCATCAAACTTTGGATAGGATCCAATCGACGTATTTGGATGTTGTTTTTGAATTTCGCCAAGCCCATCGCCAATTGTACCTTCGCCATGGGAGCATTCAATTGCAGTTGATAACATTTGGCTACCACCCGAAAGCCTTGGCAAAATTGCTTCCAACATGGCTTGAAAAACAGATGGCACACCTGCCATGACATGAACATTGTCGAGAATAAAGCCTGGAGCAACTGAAACCGAGTTTGGAATAAGCTCCGCTCCCTCAGGAATTCGCGCCATGCGTTTACGAGCGGTGGTAAATTCCATCTCACGTGATGCGTAATGATCACCCAGAAGTTTCATTGCACGTGGATCGTGGCCAATTGATACACCAAAGGCCACAGCAATCGCATCTGCCGTAATATCATCATGCGTTGGGCCAATGCCACCTGAGGTGAAGACATAGTCATATCGCTGGCGTAGCGCATTGATCGCCGCAACGATATCTTCCTGTTCATCCGAAACAATGCGAACTTCTTTGAGATCTATGCCTTGCAAGGTGAGGGCACTTGCCAGGTGGCCAATGTTCTTGTCCCTCGTACGGCCAGACAAAAGCTCATCGCCAATTGCAAGCATCGCTGCTGTCACAATCTTTGGTGCGGTGGTTTGTGTCATGACATTTTGCTCTCTGGTTGCGGTGCCTCTTAGGTCTGGAACCTAAATCTCTATCAAAGCCAACACATAAAGAAAAGGCGGCGTTTCAGATGAAAACGCCGCCTTGATCAATCATATGTATGTCTATGCTTAAAGGTTCATCACCTTGTCCCATGCAGCGATGAAATCAGCTTTGAACTTATCTTCAGCATCGCTTTGCGCATAAACTTCTGCAATTGAACGAAGAATTGAGTTTGAACCAAAGACCAGATCAGCACGTGTCCCTGTGAACTTTACATCACCTGTTGCACGGTCACGGCCTTCAAAGAGTTCTTCAGAAGCATCTGTTGCTTTCCACTCTGTTGCCATATCAAGCACATTGACGAAGAAGTCATTGCTTAATGTGCCAACATTATCAGTGAATACGCCATTTTCAGAACCACCAGCATTGGCGCCTAACGAACGAAGGCCTCCGACAAGCACTGTCATTTCTGGCGCTGATAGAGCTAGCAATTGAGCTTTATCAACAAGCAGTGCTTCCGTAGAGCGTGGGTCTTGGGTATTTTTGTAGTTGCGGAAACCATCAAACTTTGGCTCAAGCACTTCAAATGAGTCTACATCTGTTTGCTCTTGCGTTGCATCTGTACGACCAGCAGTAAATGGAACGCTTGCACCTGATGCTTTTTCAATTGCTGCGCAACCACCAAGGATAATCATATCCGCCAACGAAACATTAAGACCTGAAGCAGAACGAATACCGTCAAGCTTTGCAATAACGTCTGCTACACCAGAGGATGTATTAATGTCCCAATCTTTTTGCGGGGCAAGATTGATGCGCGCACCATTTGAACCACCTCGAAGATCTGAACCACGGAACGTAGAAGCAGAAGCCCAGGCTGTATTCACAAGTTGTGAAACAGAAAGACCAGACGCAAGGATTTGCTCTTTTAAAGATGCAATATCTGCATCCCCAATCAGAGCACCTTCGTGCGCTGGCACAGGGTCTTGCCAGATTAGTTCTTCTGAAGGAACTTCTTCACCAAGATAGTTATCAATTGG
>CALAIO010000277.1 GCA_937923355.1 uncultured Rhizobiaceae group bacterium
AAGGATGAAGCGGTGAAAATTACACCGCCTTTAAACATGACGCTGGAAAAATCATTGGCTTACATTACGGATGAAGAGCTTGTGGAAGTAACACCGCAAAACATCCGTCTGCGCAAGCGTATCCTCGACCCAATCGAGCGCAAACGCCAAATGCGAGCAGCACAATCTGCAGCTGAGTAAGTTTTAAGAATTTAAAGATATTGAGAGCGCGTTGGTTAAGTCTGGCGCGCTTTTTTACATCCCGATTGTATCAACCGGCTTTGCCTGTTTTTCAAGAAAAGCTAATCGTGCTTCTTGGCGTTTCTTGCTTAGTTCGTCTATGGGAAGCTTGAGTGTTGCAATGAGACTGCGCACTTCTTGCCGAGCGGAGAGGTGAGAAGCATTGCCGCGCTTGTTTGGCAAAATAGTGTCGAGATCATCCAGCGCAGTGAGACCTTTCGGGAATAACTCCCTGAAAATAACACGCTCTGAAATACCCTCTGCCAAGCGGCAACCCAATTGCATGGACAGGTTATTTAAGCTGTTATACATGCTCTCTTTATTGCGCGAGTTAATTTGCGTGAGGCGATTGCGAACCACAATCCAGTCCAGCAAACCACCATCTGCGATCCTGCGTTGTCTGCGCGCTTCTCTTACAGTTCTGGCATAATGAGAAAGCTGATCGACCTTACCAGTATCAGCATCAATCTGCCCTAACACATCAAAGTCAACATATGAGTCATTCATGGGCGTAATCAACGTGTCAGCCATGGAATGTGCCATGCGCATCAGATAGCCATCGTGCCCCGGCGTATCGATTAGAATAAAGTCATTTTTGGTTTGTACATCCGTAATGGCATCCAGCAAGGACAAAAGCTCATTATTGTCTTTATCAGATATATAATCTGAATAATCACGCTTGATAGTGCGATGATCCGGCAGGGAAAGTTTGTGGCCTGAGCGTTTTGAAAACAGTTCGCGGTTGTCGATGTAGCGGGAAAAGCTTTGTTGACGATTGTCCAGATCCAGTGTTGCAACACGGTAGCCAGCATTTAATAGGGCGACAGTCAGGTGCATGATGGTGGTAGTCTTTCCAGACCCGCCTTTCTCATTGCCACATACAATAACATGTGCCTGTTTTTGATTACTCTTTACGCTAAACATCTACCCGTTACCAAAAAGGAACATACCCTTAAGTAAATTATTACTGAGTGGTTGCGGCTTTACAAGATAGCTTGACTACCTACGTAGCAAGAAGCGGTAGACTTGGTTAATTCGGTAGTTTGCTTACAACAAGCCAAGGTTTGAGAGTTCGACGCGCAGTTCTGGGGGAAGGGCATTAACACCGCTCCCATTATTACCAATATCAAGCGGAGCATCTTCCGGTTTTAAATATCGCCAGCCCTGAAAGGCGCGGCGAGGTTGCCATTCCGTCAATATCAGACGCGGTTCAAGCACCAGATCGCAACGCTTAATACCATTTGGATCAACGAATGGTCGAATGTCTGCAAGGTGTTGGCGAACTTGCACATTGCCCTTGATTACCCAGTAAAGTGAACCGCCATCCAGAAGCTCTTCCATACGCTTGGGTATCATTCGTGTGGTATGCGCCTGAACAGCTTCACGACCCTGACGGCGTTTTTCGTCGATGCGATAGTCAATCCACGCTTGCAGTTCTTCCACGGCAGCTACGCCAACACATAGTTTTAAAAGGTTCAAAGCCATAATTGTAATTTAGGGCGCTGCGTATAAAGAAACCAGTTTTGAATTCAGCATTCAACAACATTTACAGCAAGACCGCCTTGGCTGGTCTCTTTATAGCGCGTGTTCATATCCTTGCCTGTTTCAAGCATGGTTTTGACACAGGCATCCAGTGAAACAAAATGAGTGCCATCACCACGAAGCGCAAGGGACGCTGCTGATACAGCCTTTATTGCACCAAGCCCATTACGCTCTATGCAAGGGACTTGTACCAAGCCGCCAATCGGGTCACAGGTCATGCCCAAGTGATGCTCCAGAGCGATTTCTGCAGCGTTCTCAATTTGCTCTGGCGTGCCACCCATAATAGCTGCAAGGCCAGCAGCAGCCATGGCTGAGGCAGATCCAACTTCGCCCTGACAACCCACCTCAGCACCAGATATGGACGCATTATGCTTGATGATGCCACCCAATGCAGAAGCCGTTAGTAGGTAGTCTTCTTGTTGCTTGATTGTGGTGTCCGGGAAGAATTTCAGATAATAGCTCAAAACCGCTGGGATAACGCCTGCAGCGCCATTGGTAGGAGCAGTTACTACTTTGCCACCAGCAGCATTTTCTTCGTTGACCGCCATGGCAAAGACTTGCAACCATTCATTGGCAGCGACCGGGTTGTTGTAGTTGATACCCCATTCGGCTTCCAGTTGATCAACGATAGCTGCTGAGCGACGTTTGACGCGTAAGCCACCTGGCAGTTCGCCGTGTTCGCGCAAACCGCGTTCAACACAATTATGCATCGTATCCCACACTTGCACCAAACCTTCTTTAAGTTCTTCAGGTGACATATTGGTATGTTCATTTGCCCGTTTCATATCAGCAATCGAAAGGCCTGACTCAGCTGCCATTTTCATCATCTGATCAGCATTTTCAAAAGGATAGGGAACGCGGTCAATACGTGTTGCTTTTGTCTCTTCCATGTCTCGCAGACGTTGTTCATCAACAACAAAGCCGCCTCCAATGGAATAATACTCTTTTTTCAGAAGCAGCTCACCGGTTTTCGAAAGTCCCCTGAAGGTCATTCCGTTGGTGTGTAGGGGCAGCATTACGTCAAAATCAAATACCAGGTCTTTTTCAGGGTCGAATTGATAGGTCTCATAGCCTTTCGGCGATACTTCTTTGTGTTCGAACACTTTTGCCAAAATCGGCTCGACATCATCAGGATTAATCTCGGATGGCTTTTCACCTGCAAGGCCAAGGATAATGGCACGGTCTGTTGCATGACCCTTGCCTGTAAAAGCCAAAGAGCCATGAAGCGAAACCTGAATATGATCAACCACGTCACCTTCACGACGCGGCCATTCGCCATTTTTTAGTTCGTCAAGAAAATACTCAGCAGCAACCATTGGTCCTATCGTATGAGATGAAGAGGGGCCGATACCAATTTTGAAAAGTTCGAATACAGATAAAAACATATCACTGCCTGAAAACATGAATACCCGTTTTCGATATAGCATGATGTATCAAGGCAATATACTAAAACCGTCACCAGATTGTTTGAAATCAGAGCATAAAAAAAGCCGGTTCGAAAACCGACTCTTTTATGAACATCAACTTATCAGGTTATTGAGAAGCGATTGCAACGGTATCAACACTGCCAAACATGCCAGCTATGAACATGACGCCAACAAATACGGCAATTGCCAAAGCTGCAGTGCGCCAAACACTAGGTTCTGCTTTTTCTTCTATCATTTTATGCCCTGTCAAAAAAATCGGCTCCTCTTTTTCGGGAGCCGTACTTTATATGTGAAGCTTTTATGACATATCAAAAATGCTGACAACTTGAATCATGATTTATACACGCAAGGCAGCCATGTGTTTTTTGCATGGCAAGATTGTGGCAGAAAATTTGTCTTGCTTCTAATTGCCAAGGCTGAAATGAGTGTCGTTGACCAAGAAGGAAAACTATTGGAATGAACCAGATTACAAGAGCAGGCCATGTTGATATCAGCTTGTTGATCTTAACGGCTTTAATTTGGGCGTCTGCCTTTGCTGCCATCAAATTTGCACTTGAAGATATGGGGCCAGTCTGGACGGCGGCAAGCAGGGTATCCATCGGCTTTTTAGCCTTGATACCCTTTGCATTTTTTTCCAAATCCAGTTTCAAAATGTCCAGACAAGAACTGGGCATGACGTTTGTGATAGCAATGTTGATTACCGTCATTCCATTTGTGCTGATATCATGGGGCTTGCAGTATATAGATTCAGGCATTACCGCACTATTGATGGGGACAACCCCTTTTATGGCGATGATTTTGGGGCACTTTTTTACACAAGATGAAAGTATCAATCGATACAAGCTTTTGGCAGTTGCAGTGGGGATGACGGGGATTTTACTGATTGTTGGCCCGGATGCGATTAACAATCTCGGGTCAACTTCCTTTATTGCGCAACTTGCCATTATTGGTGCAGGTTTTTGCTATGTGAGTGGTGGTATCCTCATCCGAAAAGTAAACATGAAGCCAATACCCTTTACAACGCTTGCTTTGGGAATAGGGGCATTTGCATTACTGATGCTGGCTCTAATTTTTGAAGATATTCCGCAACAAATCCCTGGTTCTAAAGCAATCCTAGCACTTTTATGGCTTGGATTTTTCCCGACAGGTCTTGCCTACATTCTACGCTTTTATCTTGTTCGAAAAGTAGGGGTGTCTACCTTTGCAATTGGTATGAACACAATTCCGGTGTTTGGCATAATTTTTGGAGCGATTTTGCTGAATGAAGCTGTAGAAGTGAAAACCATGATAGCGCTTGGTCTTGTTATTAGCGGCTTGTTTATTGCAAGATTAGGCATACCAAAATCGGATTCTAAAAAATGAAACAAATGCGCATTGAATTGTTGGATTTTGCAAGAGGCGTAGCACTCATTGCCATGACAATTTTTCATTTTGCATTTGATCTAGAGTTATTAGGACTTCAAGAGCCTGGTTTTATCTCGCAGGACCATTGGAAATATTTTGCCCGTGCAATTGCCACTTCATTTCTGTTTTTAACAGGTTTTAGCCTTTATCTCGCTCATGGTGGAGGGGTGCGATGGCGAGGTTGGAAACTCAGAATGGCGAAGATTGTTGCTGCTGCAATTGTAATTACAGTCGCCACCTATTTTGCAACGCCAGACCAATATATTTTCTTTGGCATCCTTCATGCCATAGCTTTTGCAAGCCTTGCAGGTTTATTGTTTTTGCGTGTGCCGTGGCCAATCATTGTAATTATTGCGATAGCAGTTTTTTCAATGCGTTATATTGGCCGCACAGAATTGTTGAATGCGCCGTATTGGTATTGGACAGGACTATCGGCTACGAACCCGAATTCAAGCGATTATGTCCCGGTTTTTCCATGGTTTTCTGCACCCTTGATGGGCATTGCTTTTGCACAATTGAGTGAAAAAATGAATTGGCTTGATGCCTTTGCAAAACCAAGGCTCGAGCAGGGGGGGGGCAGACTTGTAAAGTTTCTGGGTCGTAACAGTCTGGTCTATTATCTTCTTCACCAGCCAGTTATGATTGGCTTCTTGCTGGCTGTATTATGGATAAGCGGCAGTCTTTAAATCGGTTTTGAATATTTGATAAAGGGTGTCAGATTGGCGACCTTATCATAAAGTCTTCTGCCATCTTCATTAAAATCCTGTGTTAGCCAGTAAACCTGTTCGCAGTCGCGTTTTTGAGCTTCATGATAAACCGCTTCTATCAGCTTTCGACCTACGCCTTTACCGCGTGAAGCGGGCGCCGTATATAAATCATGCAGATAAATACGCTGCTTCGGTGACCATGTTGAACCATGATATAAATATTGAACAAGCCCTAGAAGTTCACCATTTTCTTCCGCAACAAGACAGAAGGGGCCATCAGGATTTTTATCCATCAGACGATCCCAAAGACTGTCTGTTACATCATCCAGATTGGTTTTATAATATTCTTGATAGCCCTTCCAAAGGGGCTGCCATGCGTCACGTTCGTCAGCCTTTAACGGTCGAACGATGACTGCCATTAGGTTCGCACGCCAAGTTCTGCCATACGTCCCAGGCATTGCTCTTCCACCTGATCAAGCTCAGCGATGGTTTCATCAATGTCTGTTCGTTTTTGTAAAAGCTGATCGCGCTTTTCAACAACGCGTTGGATAAGTAACTTTAGCTGCCCGGATTCACCAGGTGGTTCTTTATACATTGAAATAATTTCTCTGATTTCAGCAATCGAAAACCCAAGGCGCTTGCCGCGCATAATCAACATCAAAAGACGACGATCCGATGGCTTGAACAGTCTTGTTCGTCCACGCCTAATCGGTTGAATGAGATCTTCATCTTCGTAAAATCGAATGGTACGCGTGGAAACCCCAAATTCACGCGTTAATTCTGTAATCGTATAAAACTGTTTTTGCTCTGGCGACTTCAAACTACTCTCCCAGACCCCCCGGTATGCACTTCAAAAAATTTACGTAAAAGTAAAATCAGCCATAATTTGCACTTTGCGAGCTTTAAAAGCAACCCTATGAGGTTGATTTTATTGTCTTATATAGCAAGCCACCATGCTGCCAAGCCTAAAAATGCAAAAAAACCAACGACATCAGTGACCGTCGTCACAAATACACTGGATGCAATAGCCGGATCGATATCCATTTT